>NZ_DF968213.1:0-58242 GCF_001270025.1 Streptomyces azureus
CTCCCGGGCGTAGACGAGCAGGGCCTCGCGCAGCACGTTCTCGTCGCCCGGGGCCGCGACCTCGTCGATCGCGCTCTCCATGACCTCGATGGTGGTGCGCACCATCTCCACGGTCTGCCGCAGCGTGATCGCCCGGGTCAGCTCGCGGGGCGCGGTTCCGAACACGTCGGTGGAGATGGCCTGCGGGGCGTCCGGACGCCGGAACCACTCGGTGAAGGCGGCGATACCCGCCTGCGCGACCAGACCGATCCAGGAACGGTTCTCCGGGGGCATGGCCCGGTACCAGGGCAGCGTCTCGTCCATCCGCGCGATGGCCTGCGCGGCGAGCGATCCGGACGACTTCTCCAGCCGCTTCAGCGTCGCGGCATGCGGGTGGACGTCGTGTGCTGCGGCTTCGTTCTTGCTGGTTTCGGGTCGGGGCACGGGACAAGACTGCCTTATCCGGACGGGAAGGTGCGTCGCCGGGTCTACGGTGGACTCCGTGATGGACGTACGGCGCGCTGATGAGCGCTACCAAGGTGGCGACCCGGAGGCCGGAATCGAGAGCCGGCACGCCTTCTCTTTCGGCCCCCACTACGACCCGGACAACCTCCGTTTCGGCGCGGTGATCGCCTGCAACGAGGAGCACCTGGCACCCGGTGCCGGCTTCGACGAGCATCCGCACAGTCACACCGAGATCGTGACGTGGGTGGTCGAGGGGGAGCTGACGCACCGGGACTCCACCGGGCACGAGTCGGCGGTGCGCCACGGGGACGTGCAGCGGCTGAGCTCGGCGGACGGGATGCGCCACGTGGAGCGCAACGACGGCCCCGACCCCCTGACCTTCGTCCAGATGTGGCTGGCCCCGCTCCGGCCCGGCGGCGACCCGTACTACGAGGTCGTCCACGGCATCGCCGACTCGACGCCCTACGCCGTCCCGGAGGCCGGCGCGATGCTGCACGTACGGCGCCTGGGGGCGGGGGAGCGGACGGCGGTACCGGACGCGGCGTACGCGTACGTGCACGTCGTGCGTGGTGACGTACGCCTGGACGGCGAGGAACTGGGCGCGGGCGACGCGGCCCGGATCACCGACGCCAAGGGCCTGGAAGCCGAGGGCGTGACGGAGGCGGAGCTGCTGGTCTGGGAGATGAACTAGTGCCCCGGCAGGCAACGTTCACCCCGTCGCGACGCCCGGTACGCCCTCTCGCCGCACCGGACGAAAGCCCGAGTGCATCCAGTACGAGGGCTTCCGGCCGGCACTCCCCCGAGCTCTTCGAGCAGGGGGTACCCCCAGAGCACGCACCGGGCGCCGCTCCTTGACGGGCAAACGTTGCCTGCCGGGGCACTAGAGATCGGCCAGTACCGCGTCCGTGAACGCCGGCCACGCCTCGATCGCCCACGGCCCGAACGCCCGGTCCGTCAGTGCGACGCACGCGGCCCGCGCGTCGGGGTCGATCCACAGGAACGTCCCTGACTGCCCGAAGTGCCCGAACGTGCGCGACGAGGACGACGAGCCCGTCCAGTGCGGTGACTTGGAGTCGCGGATCTCGAAGCCGAGCCCCCAGTCGTTGGGGTTCTGGTGGCCGTACCCCGGCAGGACGCCCTTCGTGCCCGGGTAGTGCACGGTCATCGCCTCGGCGACCGTACGGGGGTCCAGCAGACGGGGGCCCTGCACCTCGGCGGCGAACCGCAGCAGGTCCTCGACCGTCGACACCCCGTCCTTGGCCGGAGACCCCTCCAGGCTCGTCGAGGTCATGCCCAGCGGCTCCAGCACGGCCTGGCGCAGGTACTCCCCGAACGGGATGTCGGTCGCCTTCGCGACGTGGTCGCCGAGCTGCTCGAAGCCGGCGTTGGAGTACAGCCGCCGTTCCCCGGGCGGGGCCGTGACCTTGTGCTCGTCGAAGGCGAGGCCCGAGGTGTGCGCGAGCAGGTGCCGGACCGTCGACCCGGCCGGACCGGCGGGCTCGTCGAGCTCGATGGCCCCCTCCTCGTACGCGACGAGCACCGCGTAGGCGGCGAGCGGCTTGGTCACCGACGCGAGCGGGAACCGCTGTCCGGCCGGTCCGTGCGTGCCGAGGACGGTGCCGTCCGCCCGTACGACACCCGCCGCGGCGGTGGGAACCGGCCAGTTCTCGATCAACGCGAGGCTCTTCAGCGACATGCCTTCGAGCCTATGCGCTCAGAGCGCCAGCTCCAGCAAGGGGTCGGGCTTGGGCCGGAAACCGAGGGAGACGTACAGCGGCTCGGCCTCCGGCGAGGCGGTGAGCTGCACGCGCCGGGCGCCGCGTTCGCGGAACCACTCCAGCAGGCTGTGCATGCACGCGCGCGCGTACCCACGCCGACGGGCGTCCGGGTCGGTGGCGACGCTGAAGACGAACCCGACGACGCCCTGCGGATTGCCCGACTTCCCGATGCGGTAGTCGATCGTCCCGGCCACCAGCGACGCCAACGCCCCCGGCCGCTCGGGGTGGTCCACGACGAATGCCGTGAAGTCCCCTTCCGTTTCGCCCAGTTTGGCTCTCAGCGTGGGGAGGGACTCCCCGTGCCAGGCGGTGGAGCCGTCGGCCGCGAACATCGAATCGATCATGACTTGGCGCAGGCGCAGAACTTCCTCGGCGTCCTCGGGCAGGGCACGGCGTACGACACTCATGACGCCCTACGCTAACCAGCCGGATCAAGAAGTGTCCTGCCGATTTCTTACCGTCGGCGCTTGCTTGGAGTGCACTCCAAGGTTCTAGCGTTGGGGGCATGACGGTGATGGAGACCACGGGTACCAGGACCGACACCTGCGCCGGCCCGCCGCAGCAGAACCGGCGTCCGGACGGCCAGGACCGCTACACGATCAGCGAGGTCGTCGCCCTTACGGGCCTGACGGCACACACCCTGCGCTGGTACGAGCGCATCGGCCTGATGCCGCACATCGACCGGTCCCACACCGGCCAGCGCCGCTACACCAACCGCGACCTCGACTGGCTCGACCTCGTGGGCAAGCTCCGCCTGACGGGCATGCCGGTCGCCGACATGGTCCGGTACGCGGAACTCGTGCGTGAGGGCGACCACACCTACGGCGAGCGCTTCGAGCTGCTGAAGACGACCCGTGAGGACGTGCTGGCCAGGATCGACGAACTCCGGGGCACGCTCGCCGTGCTCGACCGGAAGATCAGTTTCTACGCGGACGCCGGGCGTGCCCTGGCGTCGGAGAGGTCCCGATGACGGACGGCAGGATCACGACGGCGAAGCTCGGCGACCACGGCCCCGAGGTGGGTGTCCAGGGCCTCGGCTGCATGGGCATGAGCTTCGCCTACGGCCCCGTGGACGCGGAAGCGTCCCGGGCCACCCTCGAACGGGCGCTCGAACTGGGCGTCACCTTCTACGACACGGCCGACGCGTACGGCGCCGGCGAGAACGAGCGGTTCCTCTCGCCGTTCTTCAAGGCCCACCGCGACGAGGTCGTCATCGCGACCAAGTTCGCCCTGTCGATCCCCCCGGACGACCCGACGCGCCGCGTCATCCGCAACGACCCGCCCTACATCCGTCAGGCCGTCGAGGCGAGCCTGAAGCGCCTCGACGTCGACGTCATCGACCTCTACTACATGCACCGGCGCGATGTGAACGTGCCGATCGAGGAGAGCGTCGGCACCATGGCCGAACTGGTCCGCGAGGGCAAGGTCAAGCACCTGGGCCTGAGCGAGGTGACGGCGGACGAACTCCGCGCCGCCCACGCGGTGCACCCGATCGCGGCCGTGCAGTCGGAGTGGTCGCTGTTCAGCCGTGACATCGAGCCGAAGGTCGTCCCCGCGGCCCGCGACCTGGGCGTGGCCCTGGTCCCCTACTCCCCGCTCGGCCGCGGCTTCCTCACGGGCTCCTTCGCCAAGGCCGAGGACCTGACCCCCGACGACTTCCGCCGCCAGCAGCCCCGTTTCACGGGGGACAACGCGGCGAGGAACGCGGCCCTGCTGGAGCCGATCCGCACGATCGCCTCGTCCCACGGCGCCACCCCGGGCCAGATCGCCCTGGCCTGGGTCCAGCAGCAGGCGGCGGTCCACAACCTCCCGGTCATCCCGATCCCGGGCACCCGCAAGCCGTCCAGGGTGGAGGAGAACACGGCGGCAACCAGGATCGTTCTGACGGAGGAGGAAGTCTCCCTGCTGGACCCGATCGCAGCCCAGGTGGCAGGCAACAGGTACGCGGACATGGCGTTCACTTCGGCGGGTCGTGAGTAGAGGTTCTCAGGGGCGGTGAACTGCGCGACCGGCCACGGAGCACCCGCACCCGCCGGCGCGCAGTACTCCACAGACGCTAAAGCTCCGCCAACAACTCCGCCTTCTTCACCGAGAACTCCTCATCGGTCACCAGCCCGGCCTGGTGCAGCTCCCCCAGATGCCGAATCCGCTCGGCGATATCCGCAGGATCACGCCGCGGCCCAGCCGCGGACACAGCCGCCACCGGACTCGACGTCCGCACCGCCGCCAACACCGCCGCAGCGAACGGCAGTGACTCATGCACGGGTCCATACCCCAGCCCGAACACCACCGCGGCAGGATCCTGGTCAGCCTGCGCAGCCGCGGCCGCCGTCTCCGCTCCGTCGCGCCGCAACAACCGCAGATGCCCCTCGAAGACCTCGGGCGACCGCCACTCCACCCCGTTCAGCTCCCCGACGGAGAAACTCTGGTCCCCGGCCTTCCACTTCGCCGACGACGCCCCGGTCCAGAACCACCGGAAGTTCACGGTCCGCCCGTCGAACGAGGCCTTCCCGTCGTACGCCTTGAACGACAACGGCCCCTTGGGCGGCTCCACGAGGAACCGCTCCGCCGGGCCGGACTCCGTCAGCAGCCCTTGCAGTTCCTCGGCGTAGTACTCCGCGAGGACCTCCCGCTCGGCGGGCAGCACCAGCCGGTAGGGATCGCCGCCGTCCTTGAGCTGCCCGGCGGCCGCCTCCATCAACGGGTCCGCACCGGGCCGCGGCTCGACGCGCAGCACCACCGTGCCGCGCTTCCCGCGCGTCAGTGTCACCCCGGAGATCGCCTCCAGAGGCACACGACGTTCCCCCAGCGCCTGGAAGAGCTTGGGTGTTCGAATTCCCCGCTCGTAACGGATGAGCACGGAGTCGGACTCGAACTCCCAGGCGGCATGATATCCGGCCAGCACATCACCCATGCGGCTCATCGTATGCGGCACGCGCTCCTCCGTCCCCCTCCCGAGCAGACCGCAGTTTCTTCGCCTCTACGCGCGTCAGGCCGCCGCCGTGCCGGACAAACCGGTCCGGCAGACGCCGTCTTCGTGCGCGCAGTGCACCGAGCGGTATGCGCCAACGCCGATCTCTGCGAAATTCATCAGGCTTGCCGTGCCCGGCTCGAAGTAGCCGGCGTGACCCTTCGCACCCTGCGCCGACAACACCCGCGCACCGAACCCGGTGGACACCGGGTCGGCCCCGTGGCCCAGCCCGCCGACCTCCAGGTACGGCACGTCCTGGATCCAGTCGTCGGCGTCCCGCATCGCCCACACCCGGGCGGTGGTGTGCAGCTGGGCGGCCTTCTCGACGCGCATGCCGGGGCTGCCGGCCACCGCGATGTCGGACACCCGGCCCGGCAGCGAGTGCGCGGCGACCCCGCACACCACGGAGCCGTAGCTGTGGCAGAACAGCGAGACCGGCGAACTGTTCGGCAGCGCCCGCACCAGCGCGTTCAGCCGTAGGGCCCCCTCCTCGGCGCGCAACCCAGTGGCCGAGTCGATGCCGAGTCCGCTGGGTGCCGTGTAGTCGGCCCAGGCGATCACGGCTGTACGGGTCGAGGGGCTCGCCGCCCGCTCGGCCGCGTAGAGGGACTCGGCCATGCCGACGGGTGCCGAGTACTTGCGGCGGGTGCGCTGGAAAGTGAGCAGGTCGGTGTCCACACCGGGCACGACGACCGAGACCCGGTCCGCCTCGCGCAGGTCGCCGAAGACCTCCGCCACCCGCCCCGAGCCGTCGGGGTCGAAGGCGAGGATGCGGCGGTCCTTCTCCATGAGGTCTGCGAAGCGGTGCATCCGGCGGCCGGCCTCGTGCTTCCCGGTCTGGGTGAGGCGGCTGTCGTGCATGCGTTCCCGCTCGACCTCTCGTGCCTGGCCGAGCGCGATGCGATTGGCGCGGTAGCGCAGTTCGACCGGGGCGCCGTTCATGTTGCCGACCGCGAGCGGGTACTTACGGACCAGACTCGCGCGGTCCCGCTCGGTGAGCGACGCGAAGAAGCGGGCCAGCTTCGTCGGCTGCGACTGCGGGTCGGGCAGCCGGTGGCCGTCGATCCGGCCGCGCTCCCAGGCGGAGAGCGAGGCCTGCAGCGGCGTGTCGCCCCGCTGGTTGCGCAGAGCCGTCCAACCGCTGGTCGCCAGCATCACGAACACGACGGCCAGAGCGAGCAGTGCGCGCCAGACGTTCAGTTGCGGGGTGGTGTCGAAGGAAGTCACTGAAAGGACACACTAGGAGAACGAAGGGGTCTCGCGTTAACCAAGTGACCGGGATCACGTTTCGGTGTATGCGCTAAGGGGACTGTCCCGTACGCCAGTTCCCGGCCAGGGCCGGGCCCACCTGATCGAGGTAGGTGGCGGTCAGTTGGCGCATCCCTTCGAGGCTGAGGTCGTCCCCCGCGGACCACAACCGCTCGGTGACGCGAATCACCCCGCCGAAGAGCGCCACGATGATCCTGGGCCGCGGATCCGCGTCCACGTCGAGGCCCTCACGCCCGGCGATGATGCGCGCGAGCTCCTCCTCCAGTTCCGCCGCCCGCCGCAGATGGGCGGCGAGCAGTGCGGGCGTCGACTCGATCACCCGGTAGACGCGCATATGGAGGTCGACCGGCACGATCTCCTCGATCGTCTCGTTGATCGCGTCCCAGCTCTCCAGCAGGGCCCGGCGCAGCGCCTCCAGCGGGGCCTCGCCCGGCGGGCGGGCCCGTACGGCCTCGACGACCTGAGTCTCCGCGAGCCGCGTCACGTAGAACGCCGCCTCCTCCTTGCCGGCGAAGTAGCGGAAGAAGGTGCGCTGCGAGACGTCGACGGCGGCGGCGATGTCGTCGACGGTCGTCTCCTCGTACCCGCGCGTGGCGAACAGTTCCATGGCCGCCCGCAGCAGCGCGTCCCGGGTGCGCAGCTTCTTGCGTTCGCGCAGGTTCAAGAGGTGCCTTTCTCTGAAGGGTTTGCCCAGTTCAGGCTATAGGGGGGTGTCGTGTCAGTTACCGACTTGTGAATTGGTTTGTCAATTGTCAGTGACTGTCATTAGCCTCGACGCATGACTAGTCAGACCACCATCGACACGACGGGGTCGGGGGGCAAGGCACCGGCGACGCCGTCGGGCGCGACGCCGGGCAAGGGGCTGCGGGGGCACCCCTGGCTCACCCTCATCACCGTCGCTGTGGGGGTCATGATGGTGGCCCTCGACGGCACCATCGTGGCCATAGCCAACCCCGCCATACAGAAGGACCTCGGCGCCACCTTCGCCGAGGTCCAGTGGATCACCAACGGATACTTCCTCGCCCTCGCGGTCTCCCTGATCACCGCGGGCAAGCTCGGCGACCGCTTCGGTCACCGGCAGACCTTCCTCATCGGCGTCGTCGGCTTCGCCGCCGCCTCGGGCGCCATCGGTCTGTCCGACAGCATCGCGCTCGTCGTCACCTTCCGCGTCCTGCAGGGCCTCTTCGGCGCGCTGCTGATGCCGGCCGCGCTCGGTCTGCTGCGGGCCACCTTCCCGGCCGAGAAGCTCAACATGGCGATCGGCATCTGGGGCATGGTCATCGGCGCCTCCACCGCGGGCGGCCCGATCCTCGGCGGCGTGCTCGTCGAGCACGTCAACTGGCAGTCGGTGTTCTTCATCAACGTGCCGGTCGGTGTCCTCGCCGTCGTCCTCGGCGTCTGGATCCTCCTCGACCACCGTGCCGAGAACGCCCCGCGCTCCTTCGACATCCTCGGCATCGCCCTGCTGTCCGCCGCGATGTTCTGCCTCGTCTGGGCCCTGATCAAGGCTCCGGAGTGGGGCTGGGGCGACGGCAGGACATGGGCGTTCATCATCGCGTCGGTCGTGGGCTTCGCACTGTTCTCCTTCTGGGAGACGAAGGTCAGGGAGCCGCTGGTCCCGCTGGCGCTGTTCCGCTCCGTCCCGCTGTCCGCGGGTGTCGTGCTGATGATCCTGATGGCCATCGCCTTCATGGGCGGGCTGTTCTTCGTGACGTTCTACCTCCAGAACGTGCACGGCATGAGCCCGATCGACGCCGGTCTGCACCTGCTCCCGCTCACCGGCATGATGATCGTCGGCTCGCCGCTCGCCGGCGCGATGATCACCAAGGTCGGCCCGCGGATCCCGCTCGCGGGCGGCATGGCGCTCACCGCGATCGCCATGTACGGGATGTCGACGCTGGAGACGGACACCGGCAGCGGCATCATGTCGGTCTGGTTCGCCCTGCTCGGCCTCGGCCTCGCGCCGGTCATGGTCGGCGCGACCGAGGTCATCGTCGGCAACGCGCCGATGGAGCTGTCGGGCGTGGCGGGCGGTCTCCAGCAGGCCGCCATGCAGATCGGCGGCAGCCTCGGCACGGCCGTGCTGGGCGCCGTGATGGCCTCCAAGGTCGACAGCGACCTCGCGGACAACTGGACGAAGGCGGGGCTTCCGCCGCTGACGCCGGAGCAGGAGCACCAGGCGTCCGAGGCCGTCCAGGTCGGTGTCCCGCCGGTGGCGCCGGGGACGCCGGACGCGATCGCCGCGAAGATCACGGGCGTCGCGCACGACACGTTCATCTCCGGCATGAGCGCGGCGTCCCTCGTCGCCGCCGGTGTCGCCGTGGTGGCGGTGCTGGTGGCGTTCCTCACCAAGCGCGGTGAGAACGCGGGCGCCGGCGCGGGCGCGGCGCACATCTGACGGTCTCTCCCGGGTGTTCGCCTATCAGGGTGAACAAGACCGCCGATCCCTCCCCTCCGGCGGGTATCGCAGGTCACAGTGGGTCAAGTCCTCCGCAGGGCATGGAGGACGGACGCTGCGGCGCGCTGCTGGAGGGGGGCAGCGCGCAAGCAGCGGGATTGAGGCCCGTTTTGGGGGTACTCGCCATGTCGTACCCGAACCGAACCCAACCGACCGAGGGTTTACGGGAGTTGATGATGGCGAGCTTCGGACACGGTACGCGCAGGCACCCCCGCTCACGTGGCCGGACGTGGTCACGGACCGGGCCGGATCGCGCGACGCTCGGAATCATCGGTGTCATCTGCGCGGTTGCCGGATTCTTCGTGCTGGGGATCATCCTCGGCCCCGTGGCGATCGTCTGCGGCTGGCTCGCCATGGGCCGTACCTGGTCGGGCTCCCGCCCGGCCACGGCCGTGGTCGCCCTCGTCCTGGGCGCCATCGACACGCTCCTGGCCATCATCTGGCTGGCCGGAGCGACGACTCCGGGCAACGGCATGCTGTTCTGACCCGGGGAAGTGAGGGAAGGGCCCCTGGCCACCAGGCCGGGGGCCCACCTTCGTGTCCGGTGCGCCCAGCTGCGGGCAGTCGTGCCGCTGGGGCGATGGGGGTCCCCCTGCTCGAGCGAAGCCGAGAGCTTGGGAGGGTGGACGCAGCGGCACCCCGCTCCGCCGGGGCCGCGCACCCACCCGCCCCGGGCGCCCGCGCCGAGCACTACTCAACGGACGTTCCCTTCAACGCCGCCACCTCCCCCCGCAACGCCCGAACCTCCTCCGTCAACTCCCGTATCGCCTCCGTCTGCCGCCGCTCCTCCACATCGTCCTTCTCGAACCGCGCGATGAACCACGCCGCGATGTTCGCCGTCACCACACCCAGCAGAGCGATCCCGGACAACATCAGCCCCACCGCGAGCATCCGCCCCAACCCGGTGGTCGGCGAATGATCCCCGTACCCCACGGTCGTCATCGTCGTGAACGACCACCACACCGCGTCACCCAGCGTCCGGATGTTTCCGTCCGGCGAGTCCCGTTCCACCGACAGCACCGCCAGCGACCCGAACATCAGCAGCCCGACCACCGCACCGGCGACATAGGTCGTCAGCCTGATCTGCGAGGCCATCCGCGCCCGCTGCCCCACCAGCAGCAGCGTCGACACCAGCCGCAGCAACCGCATCGGCTGAAGCATCGGCAGCAACACCGCACCCAGGTCGAGCCAGTGCGTCCGGACGAACACCATTCGCTGCTCGGCGAGCGCGAGCCGTACGACGTAGTCGAGTGCGAACACGCCCCACACCACCCACTCGACGGCCGTGCACACCTCCACCACGTCCCGGCTCGCGTCGGGCCGGACGATCGGCACGGCATAGGCGACGGCGAACGCCAGGGCCAGGCCGAAGAGGGGCCGTTGCGTGTGTTGTTCCCAACGGAGTTGGGCCGACTGCTGCTGCATGGCCGAATCGTAGAAAAGGTGAAGGGGTGGTGTGTCCACGGTGTACCCGTGAGGCTCACCACCCCTTGGCAGGGCCTGACGCGTTACGCGTCGCCGCCCGCGGCCCCCGGGTCGGCCGCCGACACGTCGAGCAGCTGGTACCGGTCGATGGCCTGCTTGAGCACCGACCGGTCGACCTTGCCCTCACGGGCCAGCTCGGTCAGCACCCCCACCACGATCGACTGCGCGTCGATGTGGAAGAAGCGGCGGGCCGCGCCCCGTGTGTCGGCGAAGCCGAAGCCGTCCGCGCCGAGCGACTGGTACGTCTGCGGCACCCAGCGCGCGATCTGGTCCGGAACCGATCGCATCCAGTCGGACACGGCCACGACCGGGCCCTGCGCGTCGGCCAGCTTCCGCGTCACGTACGGCACCCGCTGCTCCTCCTCGGGGTGCAGCAGGTTGTGCTCCTCGCAGGCCACGGCCTCGCGCCGCAGCTCGTTCCAGGAGGTCGCCGACCACACGTCGGCCTTGACGTTCCACTCCTCCGCGAGGATCTTCTGCGCCTCGACCGCCCACGGCACCGCGACACCGGACGCCATGATCTGCGCCGGGATCGAGCCGCCTGTGCCCTCGCTGAAGCGGTAGACACCCTTGAGGATGCCCTCGACGTCCACGTTCTCCGGCTCGGCCGGGTGCTGGATGGGCTCGTTGTAGACGGTCAGGTAGTAGAAGACGTCCTCGCCGTGCGGGTGCTCCTCGGAGCCTCCGTACATCCGGCGCAGGCCGTCCTTGACGATGTGCGCGATCTCGAAGCCGAAGGCCGGGTCGTAGGACACGCAGCCGGGGTTCGTCGAGGCGAGCAGCTGCGAGTGGCCGTCCGCGTGCTGGAGGCCTTCACCGGTCAGGGTCGTCCGGCCGGCGGTCGCGCCCAGGACGAAACCGCGCGCCAGCTGGTCGGCCATCTGCCAGAACTGATCGCCGGTGCGCTGGAAACCGAACATCGAGTAGAAGACGTAGACCGGGATCAGCGGCTCGCCGTGGGTCGCGTACGCCGAGCCGGCGGCGATCAGGGACGCCGTGCAGCCGGCCTCCGAGATGCCGTCGTGCAGCATCTGGCCGTTCGGCGACTCCTTGTAGGCGAGCAGCAGGTCACGGTCGACCGACTCGTACTGCTGGCCGAGCGGGTTGTAGATCTTCGCGCTCGGGAAGAACGAGTCCATGCCGAACGTGCGGTACTCGTCCGGCGCGATCAGCACGAACCGCTTGCCGATCTCCTTGTCCCGCATGAGGTCCTTGAGGAGACGGACGAACGCCATCGTCGTCGCGATGGACTGCTGGCCCGAGCCCTTCTTCACGGTCGCGTACGTCTTGTCCTCGGGCAGAGGCAGCGGCTTGGACCGTACGACGCGCGTGGGGACGTAACCGCCGAGCGACCTGCGGCGGTCGTGCATGTACTGGATCTCCTCCGAGTCCGGACCCGGGTGGTAGTACGGCGGCACGCCGGACTCCAGCTCCTTGTCCGAGATCGGCAGGTGCAGGCGGTCGCGGAAGCGCTTCAGGTCGTCGACCGTCAGCTTCTTCATCTGGTGCGTGGCGTTGCGGCCCTCGAAGTTCGGGCCCAGCGTCCAGCCCTTGATCGTCTTGGCGAGGATCACCGTCGGCTGGCCCTTGTGCTCCACGGCCGCCTTGTACGCCGCGAAGATCTTCCGGTGGTCGTGACCGCCGCGGCCCAGGTGCAGGATCTGGTCGTCGGTCATGCCCTCGACCATCGCGCGCAGGCGGTGGTCGTCCCCGAAGAAGTGGTCGCGGATGTACGCGCCGGTCTCCGTGGCGTACGTCTGGAACTGCCCGTCCGGCGTGGTGTTCATCTTGTTGACCAGCACGCCGTCGCGGTCCTGGGCGAGCAGCGGGTCCCAGGTGCGGTCCCAGACCAGCTTGATCACGTTCCAGCCGGCGCCGCGGAAGATCGACTCCAGCTCCTGGATGATCTTGCCGTTGCCGCGCACGGGGCCGTCGAGGCGCTGGAGGTTGCAGTTGACCACGAACGTGAGGTTGTCCAGGCCCTCGCGGGCGGCGATGGACAGCTGGCCCAGCGACTCGGGCTCGTCCATCTCGCCGTCGCCGAGGAAGGCCCAGACGTGCGACTTCGAGGTGTCGGCGATCCCGCGCGCCTGCATGTAGCGGTTCATGCGCGCCTGGTAGATCGCGCCGATC
The DNA here is from genome assembly GCF_001270025.1 of Streptomyces azureus. NCBI lineage: Bacteria > Bacillati > Actinomycetota > Actinomycetes > Kitasatosporales > Streptomycetaceae > Streptomyces > Streptomyces azureus. The sequence continues at coordinate 12,539 of NZ_DF968213.1, forward strand.
GGGCCGAGCCCCATCGACACCGTCGGGAACTCCCAGAAGTCCGGCATCGACCGCGGGTGCGGGTACGACGACAGCGCGTACGGCGCCTTCGACTTCTCCTGGCGGAAGCCGTCCAGGTGCTGCTCGCTGAGCCGGTCCAGCATGAAGGCCCGGGCGTAGATGCCCGGCGAGGCGTGGCCCTGGAAGAAGACCTGGTCGCCGCCGTCGCCCTCGTCCTTGCCGCGGAAGAAGTGGTTGAAGCCGACGTCGTAGAGGGAGGCGGAGGACGCGAACGTGGCGATGTGGCCGCCGACGCCGATGCCGGGGCGCTGGGCCCGGGAGACCATCACCGCCGCGTTCCACCGGGTCGCGTTGAGGATCTTCCGCTCGATCTCCTCGTTGCCCGGGAAGAACGGCTCGCTCTTGGTGGGGATGGTGTTGACGTAGTCCGTGCTGCGCATCTCCGGCACGGCCACGCGCTTCTCGCGGGCCCGCTCGATCAGCCGCAGCATCAGGTAGCGGGCGCGCTCGCGGCCGCGCTCGTCGACGGCGGCGTCGAGGGAGTCGAGCCACTCCTGCGTCTCTTCGGGATCGAAGTCAGGAACCTGACTCGGAAGGCCGCCAATGATGATCGGGTTGCGATCGGATGCGGAAGCCACGCTGTTCCTTACCTGTCAGAGGGCCTGCGAGGGCCGCTGTTTCGCTGGGGTCGCCGGTCGTTGTCGCTCTGGCCGCGCCGCTCCCATGGTCCACCTCGGGGCCGTAAACGTCATCTCTACCCAGCGGTAACCCGGGCGTGGGAGCGGCTCCGTGACGTATGGGGCGAATACCTTCGAGTCTCGTACCCGCGGACGATTCCCAAACGCCCAAACAGGGCAGAAAGGTGTGGTGTCCGTCACCTTGGGCCATGATGGTGTGCCTGGTGTTGCGGTGACACCGCCAGGATCGTCACCGTTTCGGCGGTCTGAACGGCCGGGTACTTGCGCGATCCGTCCCGCCCGTGTGGACTACGGCCAATGCTTCGCGCACGCGCGTGGCTGAGATTCCCCCAAGCTCAAAGGAGCAGGGGGCACCCCCATCCCAAGACATGATCAGGAGGCACCCCGTGAGCGCGACCGCGGACCACGCGGAGGAGCGGACGAACCCTGCCGCCAGGCTGGGGTTCCAGCCCGGGCAGGTGGTCCAGGAGATCGGCTACGACGACGACGTGGACCAGGAACTCCGCGAGGCCATTGAGGGCATCGTCGAGGGCGACCTGGTGGACGAGGACTACGACGACGTGGCCGACGCCGTTGTGCTGTGGTTCCGTGACGACGACGGCGACCTGACGGATGCGCTGGTCGATGCCACCACGTACATCGAAGAGGGCGGCGCGATCCTGCTCCTCACGCCGAAGACGGGCCGTTCGGGCTACGTCGAGCCGAGCGACATCTCGGAAGCCGCCACCACGGCGGGCCTGACGGCGTCGAAGAGCGTCAGCGTCGGCAAGGACTGGAGCGGCAGCCGGCTGGCGACACCCAAAGCCGCCAAGTCGAAGCGTTAGCCGTACGGCGCGTCCACGCGCCGGTCGTACGGAAGGGGCGGGCCGGCATCGTCGGCCCGCCCGCCGGTCTGTGCCGGTCCCTGCGTAGGGTGTGTCCCATTCGAGAAGCCCCATGAAGGGACACCCACAACGATGGCGATCCAGGTCGGCGAGAAGGCCCCCGACTTCGAGCTGAAGGACAACCACGGCGCGAGCGTGAAGCTGTCCGACTTCCGCGGTCGGAAGAACGTGGTGCTGCTCTTCTACCCCTTCGCCTTCACAGGCGTGTGCACCGGTGAGCTGTGCGAGCTGCGGGACAACCTGCCGCAGTTCTCCGACCGCGACACCCAGTTGCTCGCCGTCTCCAACGACTCCATCCACACGCTGCGCGTCTTCGCCGAGCAGGAGGGCCTGGAGTACCCGCTGCTGTCGGACTTCTGGCCGCACGGCAACGTCTCGCGCGCCTACGGCGTCTTCGACGAGGACAAGGGCTGCGCCGTGCGCGGCACCTTCGTCATCGACAAGGAGGGCGTCGTGCGCTGGACCGTCGTCAACGGCCTGCCGGACGCGCGCGACCTCAACGACTACGTGAAGGCGCTCGACACCCTGTGACGCTGGTCGGGCGTCATGCGCTCGACACCCGCTGATTTGTCGGCTCCAGGGCCTGCGAGGGGCGGGAACCCGTCACTAGGATCGACTCGTTGATCCGACATCCGAGCACAACGGGGCATCCCGCCCCTGAACACCTATGGAGGACTCGTGGGAGTCAGCCTCAGCAAGGGCGGCAACGTATCGCTGACCAAGGAGGCCCCGGGCCTGACCGCGGTCATCGTGGGTCTGGGGTGGGACATCCGCACCACGACCGGCACCGACTTCGACCTGGACGCCAGCGCGCTGCTGCTGAACTCGTCCGGCAAGGTCGCGAGTGACGCGCACTTCATCTTCTTCAACAACCTCAAGAGCCCCGACGGCTCGGTCGAGCACACCGGTGACAACCTCACCGGTGAGGGCGAGGGCGACGACGAGCAGATCAAGATCGACCTCGCCGGTGTCCCGGCCGACGTCGAGAAGATCGTCTTCCCGGTCTCGATCTACGACGCCGAGACCCGCCAGCAGTCCTTCGGCCAGGTGCGCAACGCGTTCATCCGCGTCGTGAACCAGGCCGGCGGCGCGGAGATCGCTCGCTACGACCTGAGCGAGGACGCCTCCACCGAGACCGCCATGGTCTTCGGTGAGCTCTACCGGCACGGCGCGGAGTGGAAGTTCCGCGCCATCGGCCAGGGCTACGCCTCGGGCCTGCGCGGCATCGCGCAGGACTTCGGCGTGAACGTCTGAGCCGCTCAAAGGTCCCTCTGTCCGGCGCCGCACGGTTTACGTGCGGCGCCGGACGTGCAGGACCCACCTGAGAAACACACCCGGGGAGGGAACCATGGGCGTCACGCTCGCCAAGGGAGGCAACGTCTCCCTGTCCAAGGCCGCACCGAACCTCACTCAGGTGGTGATCGGGCTCGGCTGGGACGCACGCTCGACCACCGGAGCCCCGTTCGACCTCGACGCCAGCGCGCTGATGTGCAGCGGCGGGCGGGTACTCGGGGACGAGTGGTTCGTGTTCTACAACCAGCTCAAGAGCCCGGACGGTTCCGTGGAGCACACCGGTGACAACCTCACCGGCGAGGGCGACGGCGACGACGAGTCGCTCCTGATCGACCTCTCCAAGGTGCCGGCCCAGTGCGACAAGATCGTCTTTCCCGTCTCCATCCACATGGCCGACGAACGCGGCCAGACCTTCGGCCAGGTCAGCAATGCCTTCATCCGTGTGGTGAACCAGGCGGACGGCCAGGAACTCGCCCGCTACGACCTCAGCGAGGACGCCTCCACGGAGACCGCGATGATCTTCGGCGAGGTTTATCGCTACCAGAGCGAGTGGAAGTTCAGGGCCGTCGGGCAGGGGTACGCGTCGGGGCTGCGGGGCATCGCTCTCGACTTCGGGGTCAACGTCTCGTAACGCGATATGAGCAAAAGTCGGGGCCCCGTGGGGTGCGAAGAGGGGCCGACTAGACTTCGGCTTCAAAAGTTCGTAAAGCCGGGTACGGCACGGGAGAGACCCGTACACACACGATTGGGTAGCCAGTGCTTCTGAAAACCTTCGGGTGGTCGTTCGCGGTCACCGCGCTCGGCCTGGTCGCAGCGGTCTTCTACGGAGGGTGGGCCGCCTTCGGGCTCGTAGCGATCCTGTCCGTCCTCGAGATCTCGCTGTCCTTCGACAACGCGGTGGTCAACGCCGGAATCCTGAAGAAGATGAGTGCCTTCTGGCAGAAGATCTTCCTCACGATCGGCATCCTGATCGCCGTGTTCGGCATGCGGCTGGTCTTCCCCGTCGTGATCGTCGCCCTCAGCGCACAGCTCGGGCCGATCGAGGCCGTCGACCTCGCGCTCACCGACAAGGAGCGTTACCAGGAGCTCGTCACCGACGCCCACCCGTCGATCGCCGCTTTCGGTGGCATGTTCCTGCTGATGATCTTCCTGGACTTCATCTTCGAGGACCGGGACATCAAGTGGCTGGGCTGGCTGGAGCGGCCCCTGGCCAAGCTCGGCAAGGTCGACATGCTGTCGGTCTGCATCGCGCTGATCATCCTGCTGATCTCGGCGATCACCTTCGCGACCCACGCCCACCAGCACGGCGGCACGCACGTCGACAAGGCGGAGACGGTTCTGCTCGCCGGTATCGGCGGTCTGATCACTTACATGATCGTCGGCGGTCTCTCCGGCTACTTCGAGGACAAGCTCGAAGAGGAGGAGGAACGCGAACACGAGCAGGAGGAAGAGGCGGTCCGCGCCGGCAAACCGCGCTCCGCGGTCGTCGTGGCGGGCAAGGCCGCGTTCTTCATGTTCCTCTACCTGGAGGTCCTGGACGCGTCCTTCTCCTTCGACGGCGTGATCGGCGCCTTCGCCATCACCAACGACATCGTCCTGATGGCCCTCGGCCTCGGTATCGGCGCCATGTACGTCCGGTCGCTCACGGTCTACCTGGTCCGCGAGGGCACCCTCGACGACTACGTCTACCTGGAGCACGGCGCGCACTACGCGATCGGCGCGCTCGCCATGATCCTGCTGGTCACCATCCGGTACGAGATCAACGAGTTCATCACCGGCTCGGTCGGTGTCATCCTGATCGCCTGGTCCTTCTGGTCCTCCGTCCGCCGCAACCGCGCCCTGGCGGCGGCAGAGGGCAATGCGGGCTCGGACGACAAGACCGAGGTCTCGTCCGGGGTGTGACACCCCTCCGGGTGAGGAACGCTCTGTGCGGGGCGGCCACCGAGGCGAGTCCTCGGCGGCCGCCCCGTCGGTCGTCAAGGGCCGCGGGTACGGCGAGGACCCGCGGTCACCAAGTGAACGTGGGGGCGGAATGGGCCTGTTCGACGGAATCCGGCGTGGGCGCGATGTGCAGTTCGACTCGGGTCACGCGGCAACCAACGCGATCGAACTGACCAAGCGGCACGCGCAGATATCACTCACCAAACAGGGCGCGGCCACCGGCCATCTCCGGGTCAACCTGAGCTGGCGGATGCGCACCTCCGACATCGGCGGCCCGCAGCGCGAGAGCCTGCTGCGGCACCCCTTCAGGGCCCTCAAACCGCCGGAGGTCATCGGCCACAGCCAGAGCGTGGTCAACGTCGACCTCGACCTGGGCTGTCTGTACGAACTCCAGGACGGCAGCAAAGGCGTCGTCCAGCCCCTCGGCGGCTACTTCGGCGACGTCAACGCCGCGCCGTACGTCAAGCTCAGCGGCGACGACCGCTTCGGCTCCGCGTCCGGCGAGACGATGTACATCAACCTCGACCACCGCGACAGCATCAAGCGGCTCCTGGTCTTCGTCTACATCTACGACGCGACGCCCGCCTTCGACCGCGCCCACGCCATCGTCACCCTCTACCCGAGCAACGGCCCCCGCATCGAGATCCACCTCGACGAACGCCAGCCGCAGGCCCGCTCCTGCGCCGTCGTCATGATCGAAAAGGTCAAGGACGAGATCATCGTGCGCCGCGAGGCGCGGTTCGTCTACGGCTTCCAGGCCGAGCTGGACCGGTTGTACGGGTGGGGGCTCCAGTGGGGCAGGGGCTACAAGTCGAAGGTCGAGCGCTGACGACCGGGCTGAGGGCCGGGCCCTCGCGGGGCCGGCCCCCTGGTCCCCTCTAGCGTCCGATGAGCTGTGGGCCCTGCGGGGGCAGGCGGAAGTCCGGGTCGGGGGCCGCGGCGGCGACCGGCTGCGGGTAGCCGTAGCCGGACTGAGCCCCCGTGACGCCCGCCGTCGCCCCCGCCTGCGGATAGCCGTAGGCGGGCTGGCTGGTGGGATGCGGGTAGCCGTACGCCGGCTGGGTCGCCGGGGGCTGCTGGGGCGGATATCCGTACCCGGGCTGTGCGGGCACCACGGTCGGCTGCTCCGGCGGCAGCGGCCGGGACACCTCGGGGGCGGGCTGGGCCGGGGCCGGGGGCTGCTGGGTGGGGGCCGAGGTCGTGGGCTGTGCCGGGTCGGCGGGCGCGGGCTGTGCGGGGCCGGAGGTCGCGGGCTGGGCCGCGCCGACCGTGGTCGGTTGCGCGGCCGTCTCCTCCATCGCCTCCGACTCGTCCACCGAGATGCCGTAGTCGGTCGCGAGCCCCTGAAGCCCGTTCGAGTAGCCCTCGCCCAGCGCCCGGAACTTCCAGCCCTCCCCGCGCCGGTACAGCTCGCCGCAGATCAGCGCGGTCTCCTCGCCCGTCTCCGGCTTGACGTCGAAGTACGCCAGCGCCTCCGCGCCGGAGCCCGCCGCGTCGTACAGCAGAATGCGCAGTGCCCGTACGTGGTCGAACGTGACGCCGTCCGCCGAAGCGACCAGCAGAATCCGGCTGACTTCCGTCTCGACACCGGCGAGATCTGTCTGGATCGTGTCGGTCAGGCCCTCGGCGACCCGCTTCTTGCCGAGCCGCCACACCTTCCCGGAAGGGTGCCGGGGCTGGTTGTAGAAGACGAAGTCCTCGTCGGAGCGCACACGACCGTCGGGGCCGAGGAGCAGCGCGGAGGCGTCGACATCCGGAACCCCCTGCCCGGGTGTCCAGCGCAGCACTGCGCGTACCGTGGTGACTTCCAGCGGGACGTTCGACCCCTTCAGCATCGCGTGCGTCATGCGGTCATCCTGCCTTCTCGGTCCTGCTCACGACAACGCGGGGGCCCGCGGTGCCACGAGCGGCGCCGACGGCCCTCTCGGACTACCGTCGTCTTGGCCGGGTACGGCTGTGTTTGCCCGCGTTACCTGAAATTCATGCCCGACGGGAACCTCTGCCATGGACATCTACGTACTATTACCGGCCAGCTTTCGACGATTCGCAGGTCGCGCAACAACCACGGGGGAGTCCCATGCGTCATTTCGGGCACATCGCCCCTGAGGTGCGAAAGCGTCTCTTCTACCGCGAGCCGTGCACGTTCACCGCGGATTCGCCGGCCTGGCTGCTCTCGGCCGCCCTGGGCGCCACGCTCTACAGCCCGGCCACCCGGGAACGCCTCGCCGACGACATCCTCAAGCAGGCCGGTCGCGGTGTGGTCTCCATGGTCCTGTGCCTGGAGGACTCGATCGACGACGCGGACGTCGGCCCGGGCGAGGAGAACCTCGTCCGCCAGCTCACGGCCCTCGCCGACCACCCGGGCGCGGACCTGCCGCTGCTCTTCATCCGTGTCCGCGTCCCCGAGCAGATCCCCGACCTGGTACGACGCCTCGGGCCCGCCGCCCGGCTGCTGTCCGGATTCGTACTGCCCAAGTTCACCGAGGAACGTGGCATCCCCTTCCTCGAGGCGCTGGCGACCGCCGAGGCCGAAGGCGGCCGTCGCCTCTTCGCCATGCCGGTGCTGGAGTCCCCGGAGCTGCTCTACCGCGAGTCACGCGTGCCGACCCTGGAGGGCATCTCCCGGGCCGTCGACAAGTACCGCGACCGCGTGCTCGCCCTGCGCCTCGGCGTGACGGACTTCTGCTCCTCGTACGGACTGCGCAGAGGCCCCGACATGACGGCCTACGACGTGCAGATCGTCGCCTCCGTGATCGCCGACGTGGTGAACATGCTGGGCCGCGCCGACGGGACCGGATTCACCGTGACCGGGCCGGTGTGGGAGTACTTCCGGGTCCAGGAGCGCATGTTCAAGCCGCTGCTGCGACAGAGCCCCTTCCTGGAGGTGCAGGCCGCGGAACTGCGCGAGAAGCTGATTGAGCACGCCATGGACGGCCTGCTCAGGGAGATCTCCCTGGACCAGGCCAACGGACTGCTGGGCAAGACCTGCATCCATCCCTCGCACGTGCTGCCCGTGCACGCCCTGTCGGTCGTCAGCCACGAGGAGTTCTCGGACGCCCAGGACATCCTGCGCCCCGAGCGCGGCGGCGGGGGTGTGCTGAGGTCGGCGTACACGAACAAGATGAACGAGGTGAAGCCGCATCGGGCCTGGGCCGAGCGGACGCTGCTGCGTGCCGAGGTTTTCGGCGTGGCGAACGAGGACATCGGCTTCGTGGAGCTGCTCGCGGCCGGCTTGGGCGACTGAACGCACGGCATCCGAGGAACGCACACTCGCCGGGGAGACCGGCGACTTCGACGCAGGAATTCATGGAGAAGGCAGTGAACGAGGGGGTGCACCACCAGGTGCGCGACGGGGTGCGGCGGTCCGGGACGGCCGACGGTGCCGACGGCCTCTGGTCGGGCAGCTGGGTCGCCGAGCGGCTCGGCGTCGAGCTCCTCGGCGACGACCGGCTGACCGACCTGCTGGGACTGGCCCTGCGCCGCAACCCCAAGCGGGCACACCTGCTGGTGTCGAACGTGCTCGGCAAGCACGTCCCGCAGTCGCCGTCCGTGGTCTACGGCTACGGCTTCGAGCTGGGCCGCCGGGTGCGTGAACTGCTGGGCGCCGACGAGGCGCGCCGCGCGGTCGTCCTCGGTTACGCGGAGACCGCGACCGGCCTCGGCCACTCCGTCGCCGACGGTCTGGGCCTCGCCCCCTACCTGCACTCCACCCGCCGCCCCGTCGCCGGTCTCGCCCCGGCCGGCGGATTCGAGGAGTCCCACTCGCACGCGACCTCGCATCTGCTGCTGCCGGAGGACCCCGCGCTGCTCACCGGCGACGGGCCGCTGGTCCTGGTCGACGACGAGTTCTCCACGGGGAACACGGTGCTGAACACCGTCCGGGATCTTCACGAGCGGTATCCGCGGCGGCGGTACGTCGTGGTGGCGCTGGTGGACATGCGGTCGGCGGCCGATGCCGGTCGGCTGGAGGAGTTCGCCCGCGAGATCGGCGCCCGCGTGGACCTGGTCGCGGCGGCCTCGGGGGCCGTGCGGCTGCCGGAGGGGGTGCTGGAGAAGGGGCAGGAGTTGGTGGCGCGGTACGAGTCAGAGAGTGCCGCGACGGGTGATCCGTCGTCTGCGGCAGCGTCGTGGCCGGTCGCGCGGTTCCCCGCGCCCCTTGAGGGCGTTGCCGCCAGGCCCCTGGGGGCGCGGGGAACCGCGCGACCAGCCCCCACCGGCCCGCACCCGGACGACAACCGCGCCCACCCCCACCTCACCCGCATAGACCTGCGCTGGCCCGAGGGCCTGCCCGACGGGGGCCGGCACGGGTTCACGCCCGCGCACCGGGAGCGCCTGGAGAAGGCCCTGCCCGCCATGGCGGCCCGGCTCGCCGAGGCACTGCCCGCCGATGCCCGCCGCGTGCTCGTCCTCGGGTTCGAGGAGCTGATGTACGCCCCGCTCAGGCTCGCCCGCGAGCTGGAGCAGATCACCGACGTCGAGGTCCGCTACTCCACCACGACCCGCTCACCCGTCCTCGCCGTGGACGACCCCGGCTACGCGATACGCACCCGCCTGGTCTTCCCCGCCCATGACAACCCCGCCGACGGCCCGGGCGAGCGGTACGCGTACAACGTCGCGGGCGCCGGCTTCGACGCCGTCGTCGCCGTCGTCGACTCGACCGCGGACACCCCCGCGCTGCACGCTCCCGACGGTCTCCTCGCCCGGCTCGCCGCACACACGCCACAGGTCCTCCTCGCCGTCGTGCCGTCGTACGCCCCAGAGCTCCCGCACGCCCCCGAAAGGCCCTCCATGCTGCCCGAGCCCCTCCGCGGCCCCGCCTTCTCCTCGTACGCGCCCGAGGAGGTCGGCTGGCTGCTCCAGGACCTCTCGGACGTGACGCTGGAGGCGCCGACCGAGGAGCGCGAGGAGGCGATCCAGAGCGGCGGCGCGCACTACGCCGAGTCACTGCCCGTGGAGTACCAGCCGACCGAGCAGTACCAGGAGCTGTTCCACTCCGCGCTGGAGACCTCGGCGGCCCGCATCGCGCAGGCCGTCGGCGTCGTCACCGAGACGGTCCTCGCGGAGCGGTCTCCGCGCCCCGCCCTGGTCTCCCTGGCCCGCGCGGGGACCCCCGTCGGCATCCTGATGCGCCGCTGGGCCCAGCACCGGCACGGGCTCGACCTGCCGCACTACGCCGTGTCGATCGTCCGCGGCCGCGGCATCGACGCCAACGCGCTGCGCTGGCTCGCCGAGCACCACGACCCCCGGGACGTCGTGTTCGTCGACGGCTGGACCGGCAAGGGCGCCATCACCCGCGAACTCGCCCAGGCCCTGGAGGAGTTCGAGAAGTCCGACGGCATCACCGGTTTCGACCCCGAGATCGCGGTCCTGGCCGACCCGGGCTCCTGCGTACGGACCTACGGCACCCGCGAGGACTTCCTCATCCCCTCCGCCTGCCTCAACTCGACCGTGTCCGGCCTGATCTCGCGGACCGTGCTGCGCGCGGACCTGGTCGGACCGCACGACTTCCACGGCGCCAAGTTCTACCGCGAACTCGCCGCCACCGACGTCTCGGTGACCTTCCTGGACGCCGTGTCCGCCCGCTTCCCCGAGGTCGCCGACGCGGCCTGCGCCCAGGCCAAGGAACTGCTCGCCGCCGACCGCTCGCCCACCTGGGAGGGCTGGGCCGCCGTCGAGCGCATCAGCGAGGAGTACGGCATCCACGACGTGAACCTCGTCAAGCCCGGCGTCGGCGAGACCACTCGCGTGATGCTGCGCCGCGTGCCCTGGAAGGTCCTGGCACGCGCCGGGGCGGGCAGCGACCTCGACCACGTACGCCTGCTGGCCGAACAACGCGGTGTACCCGTCGAGGAGGTGGCCGACCTGCCCTACACCTGCGTCGGCCTGATCCACCCCAAGTACACCCGGGGCGCTACCGGCGCCGACGGCAAGGCGGTGACGGTCTGATGCCCGCACTCGTCGCGAGCGACCTCGACCGCACCCTGATCTACTCCGCCGCGGCTCTGGCGCTGACCATGCCGGACGTACGGGCGCCCCGGCTGCTGTGCGTGGAGGTGCACGAGAGCAGACCGCTGTCGTACATGACGGAGACGGCGGCCCAGCTCCTCACGGACCTGGGCGACACGGCCGTGTTCGTGCCGACGACGACCCGCACGCGCAAGCAGTTCCTGCGCATCAACCTGCCGGGCCCCGCGCCCACGTACGCGATCTGCGCGAACGGCGGCCACATCCTGGTGGACGGCGTGTCCGACCCCGATTGGCACGCACAGGTGACCGCGCGGCTGGCCGAACGGTGCGCGCCCCTGGCCGAGGTGCAGGAACACCTGCTGAGGGCCGCCGACCCGGTCTGGGTGCGCAAGCACCGCGTCGCCGACGACCTCTTCGCCTACCTCGTCGTCGAGCGTGAACTGCTCGACGAGGACTGGGTGAAGGAACTGGCGGTCTGGGCGGAGAACCGCGGCTGGACCGTGTCCCTCCAGGGCCGCAAGATCTACGCCGTGCCCAAGCCGCTCACCAAGAGCGCGGCGATGCGCGAGATCGCCCGGCGCACCGGCGCCGACCTCACCCTCGCCGCCGGGGACTCCCTGCTCGACGCCGACCTGCTCCTCGCGGCCGACCAGGGCTGGCGCCCCGGCCACGGAGAGCTGGCCGACACCGGCTGGACGGCTCCCGGGATCAGGGCGCTCCCCGAGCGGGGCGTCCTTGCGGGGGAGCGGATCCTGCGGGAGCTCCTTGCTGCCGCTGGGCCTGGCCGGTTCGCCTAGGAGCTCGGGGGGTGCGGTGGTCGTGCGTCTGCGGGTTCGTTGTGGCTCGTCGCGCAGTTCCCCGCGCCCCTTGGGGGCGTTGCAGCAACCGCACCCCGACGAGTGCCAGTACTGCCAGCCCGGCCAGCACGAGGACCGCCTTCGAATACGTCGAGACGACGGTCGTCACCTCGTGCCAGTTCGCGCCCAGCAGGTAGCCCGCCAGCACGAAAACCGTGTTCCAGATCGCGCTGCCCAGGGTGGTCAGCCCCAGGAACACCGGCAGGCGCATGCGCTCCACGCCCGCCGGCACGGAGATCAGGCTGCGGAAGACCGGGATCATCCGGCCGAAGAACACCGCCTTGGTGCCGTGCCGCAGGAACCACGCCTCCGTCCGCTCGATGTCGGAGACCTTCACCAACGGCAGCCGGGCCGCCATCGCCACCGTCCGGTCACGGCCGAGCAGCGCACCGACGCCGTACAACGCGAGCGCGCCTGTCACCGACCCGGCCGTCGTCCACAGCAGGACCGCGAGCAGGCCCATCCGCCCGCTGGACGCGGCGAACCCGGCGAGAGGCAGGATCACCTCGCTGGGCAGCGGCGGGAACAGGTTCTCCAGGGCGATGGCGAGACCGGCACCCGGCGCGCCCAGCGCGTCCATGAGGTCGTTGGCCCACTGCGGACCGGCGTCCGCTGCGATGGCTGTCATGCGGCCACGCTAGAAAACCGGACCTGAAGGATCCCTGAGGAAATCCGCAGGGGTCTCGCGGTCCCCGGGTCAGCCGCAGCAGCCGCCACCGCAGCAGCCGCCCCCACCGCCTCCGCCACCCGCGCTGGGTGCCGGGGCGGATGCCGAGCCGCCCACCGCGACGGTGGAAAGGAGCTTCACCGTGTCGTCGTGGCCCGAGGGGCAGGCCGCGGGAGCGGAGGACTCCGCCATGGGACGGCTGAGTTCGAAGGTGTCGCCGCAGGTCCGGCAGCGGTACTCGTAGCGAGGCATGCGCACAGGTTAACCGGCACGGTCAATGGCCGGCGGCCCCGCGCTCGTCGCGGATCAGGGACACCACACGGGACACGGCCCGGCGTACGGCTTCCGTCTCCGTGAGGAAGTGCCAGTAGTCGGGGTGGCGGCCGTCGAGGGTGGCGATGGCGCGTTCCAGGCGGGACACCGCGTCGTCCAGAGGGCGGGCGTGGCGCGGGTCGGGGGTGTTGCGGCCGGCCATGGCGAGACGCTGGGCGTCGCGGATGGCGAAGCGAGTGCGGTCGATCTCCTGCTGGGGGTCCTTCTGCACGGCGTTCAGGCGGTGCAGGCGGTCGCCGGCGGCCGAGACGGCCTCGTCGGTGGTGTTCAGGAGGGCTCGCACGGTCGACAGCAGGGCCGTGGCGTCGGCCCAGCGCTGTTCGCTGCGGGCGGCGTGGGCCTCGGCCAGTTTCGTCTCGGCCTGGCGTACGTTCTCGGCGGCGATGTCGGGGACGCGTTGCAGGTCCTGCCAGCAGGCCACGGTGAAGCGGCGGCGCAGTTCGCTCAGGATCGGATCGACCTGCTCGGAGCGGGTGGTGAGGGCCTGGGCGCGGGTGCGCAGGGAGACGAGCCGGTGATCGATCTCGGCGGCGCGCTCCGGCAGCCGCTCGGCCTCCACGCGGACCGCTTCGGCCCCGCGCGTGACCCGCTCGGCCCGCTCCAGGGTCTGCGGCACGCCGTGCTGTCCGGCGCCCTGGTTCAGCTTGGTGAGCTCGGGAGAGAGGGCGGCGAGACGGGCGGCGAGGTCGTCTGCCTTCAGCCCTGTCGCCCGTACGGAGTCGAGGGCGTTGGAGGCGGCGAGCAGGGCCTGGCGGGCACGCTCGACCGCGGGGGCGAGGCGGGCCAGCTGGGTCTCGGCCTTGCCGAGCAGCGGGCCGAGGCCGTCGGTGAACCGGTCCAGCTCCTGCTTGACCCGGCCGAGTTCCTCCTTGGCGGCGGTCAGCTCGGTACGGGCGCGGGCGGCGGCCGAGGCCTCCAGGTCGTCGCGGTCGAGGTCATGGGCGTCGACGGCGCTGATGTACTGGCGGCTGGCTTCGTCGATGCGCCGGCCGAGCGCGTCGAAGTCGGCGACGGCACGCCGGGCGGCAGGGGAGTCGTCGACGGCGGTGATCGTCTCGATCGAGATGCGCAGGTCGCGCTGCGCGGTGTCGAGCTCGTAGAAGGCGGCCGCGGCGGCGTCCTTCGCGGCCTGTGCCTCGGCCCGCTGGCTCTCGGCACGACCGCCGAACCAGCGCCGGGTCCCCCCGCCCGCGAAGGCGGCGGGCAGCGCCAGAGCGGCCAGCAGGGGCAGTCCCGTCAGGGTGAGCGCGTCACGGAGCGGGCCGGGGGTGCGGGGGAGGCGGCGGCGCGGGCGGTGAGCGCGCGGCACCGACGGCGAGTACGGCTGCGCTGGAGTCGCCGTCACATCCCTCTCCCGTGCTGTGGTCCACCCTGCCCGGTGTCATTCTCCCACCGGTTAAGGACGAACACACGGGCCGGTTAGTTCGCCGTTCGGACCGTCACTTTGCCGTCGCCGGTGTGGGCGGACACCACATGGGAGCTGCTCTCGTCGCGGGGGACGGACACGTCCACGCCGCCGTCACCGGTCTCGGTGGTCACGCGGTAGGTGGCTTTGGGCAGCGCGATGGTCACCGAACCGTCGCCGCTGCGGGACTCCACGCGGTCCGGTACGGAGCCGAGCTCCAGGTGGACCGAGCCGTCGCCGGTGTGGGTGCGGACGTCACGGGAGGAGACGCTCGCCCGGATGGATCCGTCGCCGGTGCGCATCCGCAGAGGGCCGGTGGTGCCGGTGACGCGAATGGATCCGTCGCCGGTGCGCAGTTCCAGGGGGCCGGTGGTGTCGGTGACGCGGACCGATCCGTCGCCCGTGCGGATGCTCAGGGGGTCCCGGAAGCCGCGGGCGCGCACGCTGCCGTCGTCGTCCTGGACCTTCACGGTGACGCCCCGCGGTACCTCGATGCGGTGCTTGGCCGAGCAGTCGACGACGACGCCGGAGCACTTCAGCCGCAGCACCAGCCGGTCGTCCCGCATGGACCAGGTGGCCTTGGCGTCCTTGCCGACGACGACCGAGCCCTGGAACCACCGGGTGACCTCGATCTGGCCCGCCGGGTTCGAGTCGGCGGCGACGATCTCGAGGGCCGAGTCGTCGGAGTCGACGGTGAGCGTGCGGCTCCGGAGATCGAAGGACCGGCGATCGGGTTCCTTGTCGTCCCCGGCGGACGCGCCGCAGGCGCTGAGACCGGCGACGAGCACCACGACGGCACCGGCGACGGCGACCGCGCGGGCAGAGACTGGGCGGGTGGTGCTGGTGGTGCCTGTGGTGCGAGTGGTGCGGGCCATGACGATCTCCCCCTGGACGGACGCCGAGCGCTCTCGGGCGCTCTACGACCGTATGGATCCAGGACCCGCCGGGGGATCCGGGCCACTCCCGGATCGAAGGTGGGGCTAACCCCCGGACAGACCCACGGATACGGGTTTGCGGGACCGTGCCCCAGGCAATGTAGGCTGTCGACTCGTCCTGGGCGCATGGCCCGGGAGCCGGGTGCGTAGCTCAGGGGTAGAGCGCCTGCCTTACAAGCAGGATGTCGGCGGTTCGAAACCGTCCGCGCCCACCGGATCTTTCCGCCGTCGGATCGTCAGAAGCGCCCCGGGCCCACATCGGCCCGGGGCGCTTCTCAGTCTCCGTCTAGTCTCCGTCGGTCTCCTCCGGCGGAGACTCGTGTGCGTGTTTCAGCGCCGAGCGGGCCGACACCCGCTCGGGACCGGCGAGTTCGGACCAGTAGCGGTGCGTGCTGACGAACACCGCGAGCTCGTGTTCACGCCGCCGGAGCTTCTCCACTTCGGCCTGTTCGTCGGCTGTCCAGCCGGGGGAGGCGGGGCGCTCCACCTTGCGCCAGCCGTTGTCGTCGCTGAAGCCGTCCAGTGGTGCCACCGACCAGGGGAGGCGCTTCAGCAGGGCCGACAGTTCGGCCCGGACCTGATGGAGTTCCTCCTGACCGGCGAGGAGGTCACTCGGAAAGTCATAGGTCGTTGCCACGGCCCAATGATACGCCTGTTCGAATTGAGCGGGCGAGTTCGTTCCTGTGATTCATGCGAACGAGTGTTCCTGGCCGTTCCCCGTGGAGGGGCGCGGGGGCCAGACTGGGGGCATGTGCCGGAGCATCAAGACCCTTCGCCCGCCCGCGATGCCCGAAGAGGCCACGGAGGCGGACATTCGGGCCGCCGCGTTGCAGTACGTGCGGAAGGTTTCGGGTTTCCGCGCCCCCGCCGCTCACAACCAGGAGGTTTTCGAACGGGCCGTGGAGACCATCGCCCAGGCCACGGCCGAGTTGCTGGACGGGCTGGAGGTGCGCGGCGCCGGGGGCCAGCGGGCCAGCTAGCTAGTGCCGCGGCAGGCAACGTTTGCCCGTCAAGGAGCGGCGTCCGGTGCGTGCTCTGGGGGTACCCCCTGCTCGAAGAGCTTGGGGGAGTGCCGGCCGGAATCCCTCGTGCTGGATGTACTCGGGCTTTCGTCCGGTGCGGCGAGAGGGCGTGCCGGGTGTCGCGACGGGGTGGACGTTGCCTGCGGGGCACTAGCGCCGGCCGGCACCCAGGGCGCCTCCGGACCCCAGGCCTACGACGCCCGCGGCTCCCTGTGCATCAGGTACGCCGCCCCCACCCCGGCCCCGAACAGCGCCCCCACCGACACCATCGTCCCAAGCCAGCTCGCGCCCAGCCAGTGGGCGCCGAAGTAGCCGAGGGCGACGCTGTACATGGCCCAGGTGAGACCCGCCAGGGCCGACCAGGGGAGGAAGTCGCGGACGCGGCGGTGGGCGGCGCCCGCGCCGAGGGAGACGACCGAGCGGCCGGCGGGCGCGAAGCGGGCCAGGACGACGAGGGCGCCGCCGCCCCGCGCGAGGGCCGTGCCGAGACGTTCCTGCGCGGTGGTCAGGCGCCGGGAGCGGGAGATCGCCCGGTGCAGACGGTCGCCGCCGCGCCAGGCGAGGCGGTAGGCGGCCAGGTCGCCCAGGACGGAGGCGGTGGCCGCGCAGAGGATCAGCGCCAGGATGTCGGGCACGTCGGCCGCCGAACCCGCGGCCGCCGCCGTCGCCGCCGTGATCACCAGGACGCCGCTGGGCAGCACCGGCAGGAACACGTCGAGCAGGACCGACAGGGCCACCACCGCGTAGATCCATGGGCTGCCGAACAGCGACCCCACATGCTCCAGCACCGCAGCTCCCCGTGGTCCCCCGTGGGCCAGACCGTGCCGCGGTGGCGCGGCGGAGCGGCAGGAGTGGCCGATGACAGCCATACAGCGTACGCCTGGGGTGTGACGGGGGGTTCACGGGGGGGCAGGGGGTGTTCCGGCGTATACGCCGGAGCGGCGCCTCCCCGCACGCAAGGGGAGGCGCCGCTCTGCCCGGCGCGGTCCGGGCGGGTCAGGCCGCCACCGGACTCTGGTCCGTGGACCGCTGTCCCTGCGCCGACGTGCGCTTGGCCAGCAGCCGGTCCACGCCGAACGCGCCGGAACCTGTGAAGATCAGCAGGAACATGGACCAGCAGTACATGGCCGCGCCCTCGCCGTTGTTCTCCATCGGCCACAGCCCCTGCGGCTGGTGGACCTTGAAGTACGCGTACGCCATCGCGCCGGAGGCGATGAACGCCGCGGCGCGGGTGCCCAGGCCCAGCAGCACCAGGGTGCCGCCGACGAGTTCGATGACGGCCGCGTACCAGTTCGGCCAGGCACCGGTCGCCGCAGTGCCCCCCTTGCCGTCCGCTCCTCCGAGGACTCCGAAGAGTGAGGCGGCGCCGTGGCAGGCGAACAGGAGGCCGATGACGATCCGGAACAGTCCGAGCGCGTACGGCTGCGCGCCATTGAGGCGTGCGGTCATGTGGGGTCTCCTTCGGTCGGCCGGCCAGGGGAGGGCCGGTCGGGGGACAGAACCGATGAGTAACTCACGTTAGGCGCGCCTAATAGATGCTTGCAAGTTCAACATTTGGCCACCGATTCACATCCGGCTGGGGCTCGCTTTCCGTCACAGCCGCACGTAGAGCCCCTCTCGCCACCGCGTCCGCGTCCGAAAGCGTGACCGAATCCACACCAGGGCGGGCCCCCGCAGCCGTCACCCAGTGCACGCCCTCCGTCGGCACCCCGAAGGCGAACCGCCTTGCGTGCGGGACCCCTTGACGGTCTATCAGATTGTAAGGGCGTGGTGTCACATCCAACCCCCCTGTCTCATAACCGTCGACGGTGTGCGGGCGGCACTGCCCGGTCCGCAACAGACCCGCGAGGAGGCCGTCGGCTGTTTTCCGCAGATCGGTTTCCGGCAGACGGGCCTCTATGAGGGTTCTCACACGGACGACCGAACCCGGCACGTCGAGCGAGTACGCCGCCCAGGCTCCGTCCGCCTCCGTCACCTTCAGGCGCGGCCCGAGCACGCGCACCACCCCCGCCTCCAACAGGGCCACCAGCTCCTCGATGCGGCGCCTGGGCGGGCCGATGGACAGGAAGGCGTTGAGCGGGGTGTACCAGTGGTCCAGGTGGTCCCGGCGGGAACCGCCGGGGAGGCCGCCGTGGTCGACGATCAGCCGGAGCTCGTTGCGCAGGTCGCGCAACACGTCCAGGGCCGCCTTCAGCGGGCCGCGCACATTGCCCAGGGCGGCCTGCGCGGCGTCTTCGCGCAGATACGAGAGCAGCCAGTCACGCCACTCGCCGGGGTGTGCGAAGTCCCGTCCGGCGTACGGCCGGGAGATCCGCTCCCAGGACCAGCGGTCGGCGTCCGCCACGCCGAACTCGCCCAGCAGCACCGCCTCTTCGGGATCGCCGTGCGGTACGGACAGGAAGCGATCGGTGAATTCCTGGCACCGTCGCGCGGAGGCTCCTGCCCGCCGGAACAGGGC
Source organism: Streptomyces azureus (assembly GCF_001270025.1). Lineage (NCBI taxonomy): Bacteria > Bacillati > Actinomycetota > Actinomycetes > Kitasatosporales > Streptomycetaceae > Streptomyces > Streptomyces azureus. Next base: position 30,999 of record NZ_DF968213.1, read on the forward strand.
GGTGCAGTACACCGTCTCCACCTCCTTCGCGACCAACGGCCATATCTCCGACAGGAAGTCGGGCGCCTCCCCGGAGTCGGCGCGCTTGCGGAAGCCCGCGATCACATCCGGTGTGAGGACCAGCGGGTCGTGCCGGCCGAACGCCCCCTTCGCGTTGTCGCCGCGGGCCTGGTACGGGATGCCGCGCCGCGACCCGGCGTACAGCCGCGGCTCGCGGCCGGAGGGGAGATAGCGCAGGTCCTGGGCGTCCCGTACGAAACGGCCGCCGCGGCCGGTCGTCAACAGGGCCGTGTGGTCGAAGAAGTTGAGGCCGAGGCCACGCAGCAGGACGGGTTCGCCGGGCGGTACGGAGGACAGGTCGACGTCGGCCGGGTTGGCGGGCGGGACGTGGCGCAGGCCGTGCTGCGCGGCGTGGGCCGCCAGGCGCCGCTGGACCGGGCCGGCGGTCGTCGGCAGGTGCCCCTGGGCCAGGACCACGGCGGACAGGCCGGTCAGGGTGCGGCCGTCGGAGAGGGTGAGGGCCTGGTGGCCGTCGGAGGTGTCGTCGAGCCGTATGGCCCGGGCCCGGTGCGTCTCGATGCGGACGGTCGCCGGCGCGTCCCCTACGACCTGTGCGAACACCCACTCCAGGTAACGGCCGTAGTCCGCCCGGGCCGGGTACTCGTCCGGGCCGAGCCTGCCGCGCGCCCACTCGTACAGGCTCGGGCCCGGGCGGATCGGGCCCGAGCAGTCCACGCTGTCGTCGGTGAACAGGGTCACCTGGCAGGCCACGGTGTTCATCAGCAGCTCGGGCGACTGGTCGGTACGCCAGACGCGGCCCGGGCCCGGCGGGTCCGGATCGATCACGTGGACCGTCAGCCGGGCTCCGGGAGGGAGGAGTTCCGGAGCGGAGGCGCAGAGGCGTTCCAGGACACTGGTACCGCGCGGACCGGCGCCGACCAGGGCGACGGAGAACAGGGCGGATTCCTCGGTCGACGCAGACAAGGGTGGGGCTCCCGGGCGTGTGGGGCGCGTTCGGAAGTCCGCCGGTGGGGAAGCGGACGGTCCGCCTCATCATGCCGTCGCCGAGGGCCGGAACCGAGGTCCGTGGCCAAGGATTGACGCTCGCTGTGGGATGCCTCACGAGCATCACGGTCACAGGGGCAGGAAAGGGTCGTAATGGGTCCCTTACGGCGCAAGCTCGGAGTCCAGGAGCGTCGTCAGGCGTGGGCCCTTTCCCTCCCGTGCCCGTGCCTGCTCCAGTCGCAGCCGTGCCGACCGGCCGCGCAGGGTCAGTGTCATCAGCTGGTTGCCGAACCAGGGGCCGCCCGTCTTTCGCCAGTCGACCGGCGGCCGGGGGAGGCGCCCGTGCCGGGCCAGGCAGCGGCCGAACGCGCGCGCCACCGTGGTCCAGCCGACGCGGAAGGCCATCCGGATCGACATGGGGACGGAGTTGTGGACGGGCGAGCAGACGAGCTGCACCACCCGGGCGTCGGGCCCCGGACCGGGCCACGAGGGCTCGGCGATGTAGGCGTGGTGCACGTCCCCGGACAGCACGCACACCGTCGCCGGGGCGTCCCGCCCCGAGCCTGCCTCGGCGATCAGCTCCGCCAGCCCGGCGAACGACTCGGGGAACGCCGACCAGTGCTCCAGGTCGGCGGCCCGCCGCACCTTCTCCCCGACCCGCGCCCAGCGCTCGCCCCGTTCCCCCCGGCACAGCGCGGCGTTCCAGCCCTCGGCGTCGTGCACCAGATGGGGCAGCAGCCAGGGCAGCGAGGTGCCGAGGAGGAGGTGGTCGTACGACCCGGGGCCGTCCAGTACCTGCTCGTGCAGCCAGGCCTCCTCGCCCGGGTCGAGCATCGCGCGGCGGTCCTCGGCGAGGACCCGGGCCGCCCGGCTGTCGACCATCAGCAGGCGTACGCGCCCGAAGTCGCGCCGGTAGCTCCAGCGGGCCGTGGCCGCGTCGGCGTCGGCCCGGGCTGCGAAGGCGCGCAGCACGTCGGTGCCGTCGGGAACCTTGCGGACGCCCTCGTACACCGGGTCGGCCGCCAGTTCCTCCAGTGAGAGGTTCCCCAGGTGCTGGTGGACCCAGTACGACATCAGGCCGCTCAGCAGCCGCTCCTGCCACCAGCCGGTGGCCCGCATGTCGGCGAGCCAGGCGTCAGAGGTGTTCCAGTCGTCGATGACGTCGTGGTCGTCGAAGATCATGAAACTGGGCACGGTGGACAGCAGCCAGCGGATGCGGGGGTCGAGCCACGACTCGTAGTAGAGGTGCGTGTATTCCTCGTAGTCCGCGACCCCGTTGCCCGGCGGGTCGTTCAGGTCGCGGCGGGCCGCCATCCAGCGCTGCGTCGTTTCCGAGGTCTCGTCGGCGTACACCTGGTCGCCGAGGAGCAGCAGGACGTCGGGCCGCTCGCCCTCCGGGTCGGCCACGAGGCGGGTGGCCAGCGCGTCCAGGGCGTCCGGGCCCACGGGGTCGTGCCCGCCGGCCGGAGGGGCGGCCCAGCGGCAGGAGCCGAAGGCGACGCGGAGGCCGCCCTCGCTGCCCGGCGCGTGGATCGCCGAGGGCGGGAAGGGGGAGTCGGGCAGCGGCCACACGGGTGTGTCGTCGAGGAGGACCTCGTACGTCGTGGACGTGCCGGCCGTGAGGCCGGTCACGGGGATGAGCGCGTAGTGGTGGCCCGCGACCTGGAAGGTCGGGGCCGTGCCGCCGGCGCCGTCGGCGCAGCGCACCGCGGCCGTGCACGGACGGCTCGTCTCGACCCATACGGTCGCGGACGAGCCGTCGGTGTACCTCAGCAGCGGTCCGAGCCGCAGTCCGGCCATCGTGGCCCCCTCTCCGTCGCCCCGTACGGTACGGAACGACGGAGGTCAGCGGGGAGGTTCCGACGCGGAATCCGGTGTGTCAGCAGTTCGCGAGGTGGTTCTGGAGCGCGGACTTCTCGGTCGAGTCGACCGAGAGGCCGTAGTAGTACTTCACCTGGACCCAGGCGCGGACGTAGGTGCAGCGGTACGTCGTCCGGGAGGGCATCCAGGTGGCCGGGTCCTGGTCGCCCTTGGCCTGGTTGACGTTGTCGGTGACCGCGATGAGCTGCGGGCGGGTCAGGTCGTTGGCGAAGGACTGGCGACGGGAAGTCGTCCAGGAGTCGGCGCCTGAGTCCCAGGCCTCGGCCAGCGGGACCAGGTGGTCGATGTCGACGTCGGAGGCGGCGGACCAGGTGGCGCCGTCGTAGGGGGAGTACCAGCTGCCGCTGGTGGCGGCGCAGGAGGAGTCCTGCTGGACGTTCGAGCCGTCGCGCTTGAGGACGACCTCGCGGGTGTTGCAGGAGCCGGACTGGGTGATCCAGTGCGGGAAGAGGTCGCGGTTGTAGCCGGTGCGGTCCTCGGTGGCCACGGTGAGCGAGGCGAGGTAGGAGCGGGCGGTGGCCCCGCTGACAGGGGTGGGCAGGGCTGCGGAGGCGGCCGGGCCGTTGAGAAGGCCGGCCGAGGCTATGAGACCGGTGAGGCCCGCGAGTATGCTGAGCCGTCGACGCGCGTAGAACTTCGGCATGCGAACTCCCTTGAGAGGTGGGGGCGTTGGGCTGCGAGCGAGGGAATGCTCGTCGCGCCGTGTTGCGGGGAGGTGTGCGCCCGGTGAGAAGTTAATGACGCGGCCATGACATGACAAGGTTCAAGGCGGAACTTTCCGCTCCAGGGGTGTCGCGTACCATGGACGGCGCAGAAGGGGAGTAGCTCTTCGCCGGACCGTCGACATACTGCTCAGCTCGCCTGAGCCGGCGCCCGGAGGCAGGTCCTTCCACGGCCCCGCCAGCGAGACCTTCGGCAAGCAGTACACGCCCGTGCCCCACGGCACGGGTGCCGAGTGTGCTGCCGTGCCGAGGTGTCCAGCGTGAAGATCCAGCACTCTCGGTGGGGCAGCCCCGACCGATTGAGGAACCCTTGATCAGCCTGACCGTGACGGCCGTCGTCTTCGGCGTCGTCTTTCTCGCCGAACTGCCGGACAAGACCGCCCTGGCCGGACTCGTCCTCGGCACCCGCTATCGCGCCTCCTACGTCTTCGCCGGTGTCGCCGCCGCGTTCGCGCTGCATGTCGCGCTCGCCGTCGCGGCCGGCAGCGTGCTGACGCTGCTGCCGCAGCAGATCGTGCAGGCGCTGACGGGCGTGCTCTTCCTGGGCGGGGCCGCGGTCCTGCTGCTGAAGAAGGGCGAGGACGAGGAAGAGGTCCGCAAGCCGGAGAACCAGTCCTTCTGGAAGGTCTCGGGCGCGGGCTTCATGCTCATCCTGGTCGCCGAGTTCGGTGATCTCACGCAGATCATGACGGCGAACCTGGCCGCCCGCTACGACGACCCGCTCTCCGTCGGCCTGGGCGCGGTGCTCGCGCTGTGGGCGGTGGCCGGGATCGGCATCGTCGGCGGAAAGGCGCTGATGAAGAAGGTGCCGCTGCGGCTGATCACGCAGATCGCGGCGCTGGTGATGCTGGCTCTCGGGGTGTGGAGCCTGTGGGAGGCCGTGGCCGGGTGAGCCGGGGAGGGCGGGTGCGCCCGGGGCGAGCTGAACGGTGGGTGAACGTCAGTGGGGGGCCCTGGCGCGATCCGGGGATGTTTTGTACCGTGGAGAAACAAAGTGGCCCTCGCCCGTTTTCCCTGACCGGCGGGCGGGGCCGCCTTGTTCCTCCCGGGGGCTGCCGCGCGCCCTCGTCCGTGCCCTGAGCCTTGGAGCTGCCGATGACGGACACCGCCGTGCTCACTGCCCGCGCCCTCCTGCTGGACATGGACGGCACCCTCGTCAACTCCGACGCCTCGGTCGAACGCGTCTGGCGGCGCTGGTCCGAGCGGCACGGGCTCGACGGGGACGAGGTCATGAAGGTCGTCCACGGGCGGCAGGGGTACGCGTCGATGGCGCTGCTGCTGCCCGGCCGGCCGATGGAGCAGAACTACGCGGACAACGCCCGGATGCTCGCCGAGGAGACGGCCGACACCGAGGGTGTCGTCCCGATCCCCGGGGCGCCGGAGTTCCTCGCCTCGCTGCGGGGGCTGCCGCACGCGCTCGTGACCTCAGCCGACGTTCCGCTCTCCGCGGCGCGGATGGCCGCGGCCGGGCTGGACCTGCCCGAGGTGCGGGTGACCGCGGAGTCCGTCGGCGCGAGCAAGCCCGACCCCGAGGGCTTTCTGAAGGGCGCCGCCGAACTGGGTGTGGCGCCCGCGGACTGTGTGGTGTTCGAGGACTCCGGGGCCGGGATAGCGGCCGGGCGCGCTGCCGGGATGACGGTGGTCGGGGTCGGGCCCCGGGCCGCGTTCCACGCGCCGGACGTGGTGGTGGACGACCTCACGCAGGTGCGCGTGGAGGCCGTGGGGGACGGGACGATCCGTCTGTTTGTCGGGTGACGGACGCTGCGGTCATCAGGGGCCGGGTCGGTCAGACGTGGGCGGCGATGGTGCGCGCACACACCAGGGACTCGGCGTGTGTGGTGTCCACCTCCAGGTCGTAGCTCACGCCCTCGTGCACCAGGTGTGCCTGTGAGGCGGCCATGCCCCGGACCCGGTCGCCTCGGGCGATCTCGCGCCCCGCGGCGACCGCGCTGTCACACCTGACGCCGACCCACAGCACGTCGAGCCCGTCCAGGGCCTTCTGCCAGCGCTGCCGGGAGTGCGGTCCGCCGAGGAAGACGTCGTCGACGATGATCCTGGCCCCGGCGCGGGCCATCGCGGCGATGCCCTCGGTCCAGGCCGCGTCCAGTGCGCGGAACTCCGCGCCCACGCTCACCCCGCCGTCCGCGGCGAAGCTGATCCCTCCGTCCGAGCCCTGCATCTTCGCGGGCAGCGCATCGACGAACGAGTCGACGCCGAAGGCCAGCCACGGGCCCGGCAGCACCTCTTGCAGGCACCGTACGATCCCGGACTTGCCGGAGCTCGAACCGCCGTTGAGGACGATCACCTGAGTGGTCACGGCGTCACGATAGGGCGCTCGGGCCGGTCACGGCTCCTTGGTTTCCGACTCCAGCCTGGCCCGCGTCTCCCGGTCGTAGACGCCGAGATCGTCGGTCTGGATACCGCGTGACCATTGATAGGTGCGGACGGCCTCCTCGAGCCGGCTGTCGTAGTCGCCGTCGGTGTCCTCGTCGTAGAGGTGCAACTGGCTCAGCCGGAGCTGGAGTTCGGTGACCTCCGGGCCGCGGTCGCCCGGGCGCAGGACGGTGGCGCCGCCGTTCTGGCGGGACTTGTCCGGGGGTGCGTTCTCGGGACTGGTGGCCGTGGCGGACGTCCGGGGCGCCGACGGGGTGGCCGACTGCGACGGGCTCGGCGAGGCGCTCGGCGTGGAGGGCGACGGGGAGGCCGAGGGGCTCCGGGTGGCCGACGGCGGAGGTATGGCGGGAGCAGGAGGCGCGGCCTGTGCGCTCTCCGCCGGCGGCGTGGACGCCGCGCTGCTCGACGGCGCGTCCGGCACGCTCGCCCGGAGGTCGTCCGGCAGCGCGGAGTTCCGCGACGGCGCCTCGTAGGAGAACATCCCGCTCGCGTACCCGGCCGCGGCCACGACGGCGACACAGGCCCCGGCGGCCGTGGCGAGCAGCGCGTTGCGCCGCCGACGCCGGGGCCTCCGGTCTGTCTCGTCCCGTTCCGGCACGCCCCGGCCCGGTCCCCCCGCGCCATCGAAAAGGCGCAGGTCGGTGACGCTGGGTTCGGTCGCGGCGGGGTTCAGGAGTGTCGGGAGGACGGAGGTGTCCGGGGAGACGGCCGGCCGTGCGGGAGTGGCCGGGGAGACCGGCAGCACAGTGGTCGCGTCCGGGTCGACCGGGGCGACCGGGCGCAGGGGCATGGTCGCGTCGGTGAGTGAGGGCGGTGGTGCGGCACCTTCGGCGCGGGAGGCTTGCCCGGGGTTCGTCATGGGCCGTCGCGGGGCGCCTTCGGCCGCCGGTGGTGGGCCGTCCGTGCGCTTGGGCTCCGCAGGGGGGTTCTGGGACGGGGATGGGGTGCCGTCGGCCGCCCGCCCGGAGGTCCGTCGCGGGGCGTCGTCGGTCGTCCGCCCGGGGGCGTGGACGTGTGAGGCCTGCGCGTGCGGGGAGGCGGTCGGACTGTCCGCCTGGGCTTGTCGCGGGGCGCCTTCTCCCGCCTGGGCGCCGGCCTCGGCGTGTAAGGCCTCCGCGTGTGGGGGCTTGGCCGGGCCGTTCGCGGAGGGCCGTCCCGGCGTGCCCTCGTTCTCAGGGGACCGTGTGGGCGTGTCGGGCGGGAGTTCGACGTAGGGGCGGATGCGGAGCGGGTCGAAGTCCTCCGCTGCTGCCGCCTCGGTCGTGCGGGCGTTGCGGAGGGCCTCTGCGGTGCGGTGGGTGCAGGTGCAGGACGGGGTGTTGTCCGGCTGTCTGGGCGTGCCGCACTCCGGGCACGGGTGGCTGTTCGGCTGTTCCACGCGTTCCTCCCTCCCCTCGCGAACTCCAGAGATTATCCAGATCTTCTCCACAGCGCGGAGGGCCAGCCCCCGGAATGAAGGCTTCCAAAAGGGCTCAACGGGCCATACCCCGTCACACCGGTCACGATGGAAAATGTCACAGGACCCTCGGGAGGTCTCATGGCCGGGCATGCGCACGCCACGAAAGCGCCGGACCAGGGTGCCGCCGACCAGGAGCAGGTGTCCGGGAACGTACTGGTCTCCATCGGCGCACTGCTCCTCGGGATGTTGCTCGCCGCCCTCGACCAGACCATCGTGTCGACCGCGCTGCCCACCATCGTCAGCGAACTCGGCGGCATGGATCACCTGTCCTGGGTGGTCACCGCCTACCTGCTGGCCGCGACCGCCGCGACCCCGCTGTGGGGCAAACTCGGCGACCAGTACGGCCGCAAGCGGCTGTTCCAGACGGCGATCGTGATCTTCCTCGTCGGCTCCGCGCTGTGCGGCACGGCGCAGGACATGACCCAGCTCATCGCGTTCCGGGCCGTGCAGGGGCTCGGCGGCGGCGGACTGATCGTGCTGTCGATGGCCATCGTGGGCGATCTCGTCCCGCCCCGCGAACGCGGGCGCTACCAGGGGCTGTTCGGGGCCGTGTTCGGCGCGGCCAGTGTGCTCGGGCCGCTGCTCGGCGGGCTGTTCACCCAGCATGTGAGCTGGCGCTGGGTGTTCTACGTCAACCTGCCCGTCGGGATCGTGGCGCTCGCCGTGATCGCGGCCGTCCTGCACATCCCGCGCCGGGCGCAGCGGCACGTCATCGACTACCTCGGCACCTTCCTCATCGCGGCCGTCGCCACCTGCCTGGTGCTCGTCGCCTCGCTCGGGGGCACGACCTGGGGCTGGGGGTCCGCGCAGATCGTCGGGCTCGCGGTGCTCGGCGTCGTCCTCGCCGTCGTCTTCGCGGCCGTCGAGCGCCGGGCCGCCGAACCCGTCCTGCCGCCGAAGCTCTTCCGCGTCCGCACCTTCACGCTCGCCGCCGTGATCAGCTTCGTCGTCGGCTTCGCCATGTTCGGCGCGATGACCTACCTGCCGACCTTCCTCCAGGTCGTGCAGGGCGTCAGCCCGACCATGTCCGGTGTGCATATGCTGCCGATGGTGCTGGGGCTGCTGCTGGCCTCGACGGCCTCCGGGCAGATCGTCAGCCGGACCGGCCGCTGGAAGGTGTTCCCGGTCGCCGGTACCGGCGTCACCACCCTCGGGCTGCTCCTGCTCCACCAGCTCGACGAGCGCAGCTCCACCGCCGAGCTGAGCGGTTTCTTCTTCGTCTTCGGCCTCGGACTCGGCCTGGTGATGCAGGTCCTCGTGCTCATCGTGCAGAACGCCGTCCCGTACGAGGACCTGGGCGTCGCCACCTCCGGCGCCACCTTCTTCCGCTCCATCGGCGCCTCGTTCGGCGTGGCCGTCTTCGGCACGGTCTTCGCGAACCGGCTCGGCGACCAGCTCACGGACGCCTTCCGGGGAGCACAGCTGCCGCCCGGCGTCTCCGTGGCCGCACTGGAGGCCGATCCGCGCGGCATCGCCGCCCTGCCGCCCGGTCTGCGCCCGCCGGCCCTGCACGCGTACGCCGTCTCCATCACGGACGTCTTCCTGTACGCCGCCCCCGTCGCGCTCCTCGGCTTCGTGCTCGCCTGGTTCCTGAAGGAGGACCGGCTGCGCGGCTCGGTCACCGCGCCCGACGTCACGGAGACCCTGGCCAGCAACCCCGTCCAGCGGTCCTCGCACGACGAGGTGTGCCGCGCGCTGTCGGTGCTCGGCACCCGCGCGGGGCGGCGCGAGATCTACCGGGAGATCACCGCCCGGGCGGGCTACGACCTGCTGCCCGCGGCGAGCTGGCTGCTGCTGCGGACCAGGCGGTACGGATCGGTGGAACCAGCCGTGCTGGCCGAGCGGACGCCCGTGTCGCTGCCCGTGATCATGGCGGCCGTACGCCAGGTCGAGGAGCGCAGGCTCGCCGTGCGCTCGGGCCTCGACATGGTCCTGACCGACCGGGGACGCGAGGTCGCCGAGCGGCTGGCACAGGCCCGTGAGGATTCCCTCGCCGAGCTGCTCGGCGACTGGTGGGGGCCGGACCGGCCGACGGACCTGGTGCAGCTCGTGCGGGAGCTGAACGGCGAGCTGTGCGGCTCCAGGCGGGAGCGGCCGTCCGAGGCGCGTCCGGTGGAGCACCTCGCCTGAGGCGCGGCCGGCCGGGCGGTCAGGTGAGGGGCTTGGCGAACCAGTGCTCGGCGTACGGGTCGCCGTTGTACGGCTCGGTCTCCGTGTAGCCGAGCCGGGCGTAGAGGGCGCGGGCCTCGACGAGGTCGCCTCGGGTGTCGAGGACGATCCGGTCGGCGCCGAGCGCGCGGGCGGCGTTCTCGGCGGCCCCGACCAGGAGCGCGGCGCCGCCCTTGCCGCGCATCGACTCGTGCAGGAAGACCCGCTTGAGCTCGGCGGTCGTGCCGTCCAGCAACCGTACGCCCGCGGTGCCGGCCGGCTCACCGCCGTACCGGGCGACCAGCAACTGCCCGCGCGGCGGAGCGAGTTCCGCACCCGGCTGGTTGGCGATCTCCCGCTCCAGCTCGTCCGGGTCGGTCCGGCGCCCCTCGTGCAGCAGGTACCAGCGGTCGCTGACCTCGGTGTAGTACGCCCGCCACAGGGCGGCGGCGACGGGGGAGTCGTACGGTTCCGGGGCCACGGTCCAGGTCATGACCGGCATTCTCGGCGGGTGCCCCACCAGGGCCGCAACCGAATAACCCGTGGTGTGCGCGCCCGGGGGCGGCCCGGTCGCCGTTTGGGGGCCTGCTTCCGGGCTACCCGGTCGGCGAACCGGCTCGTGAGGAGAGCCGGTTGGGCCGAGAACCCGGAAGGCATTCATGTCCACTGGCCTGATCATTGCTCTGATCGTGATCGCGGCGGCCGTCGTCATCATCGCGGCCGTCATGACCCTGCGCGCCCGAGGGGCTCGGCGCGGCCCGAGCCTGAAGCGGCGCTTCGGACCCGAGTACGACCTGGCCGTCGCCCGCCACGACGGCGACGCCAAGGCCGCCGAACGCGAGCTCGCCGAGCGCGTGGAGCGCCACGGTGACCTGCGCGAACGAGCACTGGAACCGGCACAGCGCGAGCAGTACGAGGCGCGCTGGACGGCCGCCCAGGAGCGGTTCGTCGACTCGCCGCGGGAGGCGGTCGCCGAGGCGGACCGGCTGCTCGCGGAGCTCGCCGGTGCCCGGGGCTTCCCGGACGGCGGGCAGTACGAGGAACAGCTCGCCGCGCTGTCCGTGCACCACGCCCACCACGTGGACGGCTACCGGCGCGTCCACCGCGCGGCGCACCTGCGCGCGGACGACGCCCGCGACGGCGGCACCGGTACGGAAGACATGCGTGAGGCCATGGTGGCGGCCCGCGCCCTGTTCGAGGAGCTGGTACGGCCGGCCCGCCACGACGGCGGAGGCCACGCCGCCGGTCCGCACCTGGGCGGACGCCATGAGGGCGGACGGCACAAGGCCGGGCTGAACGGCGGCCGCAAGGCTCCGGCCACCCGCGGCGGACACATGCCGTGGGCGCTCCACCGACGTCAGGCGAAGGAGAGTTGAGATCGATGTCCAACATGACCCCACCGCCCGGCGACGCCACCTTCGGCGCCCGCGGCTCCGCCGGCCCCGACACCCGTAGCTCTGTCGGCCCCGACGCCCGAGGCGAGAGCGCCCCGGGCACCGGCCACGGCACGACGCCGCACGGTATCGACGGCCCGACGGACCGCGCCACCGGAAAAGGGACCGCTGAAACCTCCCGGACCCCCGGGACCCCAGGGACCGCAGGGACCGCAGGAACCCCTGGCACCCCCGGAGCACACGGCACGCACCTGCTCCCCCACGACGAGTCCGACAAACTCGTCTCCCAGTTGCACCACGCCGTCACCGAGTTCGTCGACGCCCCCCGGGCCGCCGTCGAGGAGGCCGACCAGGTGCTGGAGGAGATCGCGGCCCGGTTCACCGAGGCCGTGACGCAGCGCCGCCGCACCCTGCGCCACTCCTGGCAGTCCGTGGAGGGCGGAGAGGGCAAGCCCGTGTCGAGCGGCGACACCGAGCAGCTCCGTCTGGCCCTGAAGGACTACAGGGAGCTGGCGGAACGGCTGCTGCACGTGTGAGCGGCCCCGTTCATCGATCCGCCCGGCGCTCCCGCCACTGCCGTACGACGTCCTCGACGTCGTACGGCTTCTTGCCCAGCGGGGGCCCGGGCGGCGGCTTGAACATCATGTCGCGGATCTTGTCGTTGATCTCGCCGATGATCTTCCTGACGGCCTGCTCGGAAGGAGCCGCGTACGCGGCCAGCAGCGCGTCCTCCGCCTCTTTGCGCAACGCCAGCGTCGGCGGCAGGACCGAGATGCCCTCACGGGCCATCTTCCGCTTGACCCACCACAGTTCGTCGTAGGCGGCGTCCACATCGGCCGGCAGCGGTTTGCCCGCCCCCGGCAACCGCTCGAACTCGCCGCGTGTCTCCGCGTCACGGATCTGCTTGTCGACCCAGGACTCGAAGTCGACGCCGGGTGGCTTTCGCTCGGTCATGAGCCCATTGTGCCGGACACCGCGCAGCCGGGCGTTCTATCATGCGGCGGGCTTGCAGGCCCGCCAGGACGTCTCAGGAGGAGCGCACGTGCTCGAACTCACCATGGCCGCCGTGTCCGCGGCGGAGGAGGGTGCCACGGCCGGCATGCTCATGGCCGACGCGCCCAGCGAGGCGGGTGCCGTGCTGCGGGTGGGCCGCGACAAGTCGGTGTGCCGGCTCTCCACACCGGACGACTGGCTGTTCGTCTCCCGCGTCCACCTGGAGTTCCTGTGCGGGTCCGACGGGAACTGGCAGCTGACCTGGCTGCGCGGCTCCCAGCCCGACCCGTCCTCCGAAGTCCGGCTCACGGTCGGGGAGTACGCACAGCCCCTCGCCTACGGCGGCACCGTTCCGCTGCCCAGGGGCGGCAGCGGCGAGGTCATCGTCCAGGACCGCACCGCCCCGCGCAGCGTCAACGTGGGCTTCTACCACGAGGTGTGACGGCCAAGGCCTGAGCCGAGCGACAGGCCCAGGGACCCGAGCGACAGACCCCGGGGCTCACACGGCTCACGCCAGTACCCGTGCCAGCGCGAACCCGTCGTACCCCTTCATGCCGACCGTCTGGATCGCCGTACCGCTCAACCGTGGATGGCTGCCGATCAGTTCGATCGCTGCGCGGATGCCCGTCACGTCCGGGGCCGTGCTCGCCGCGTCGGTCACGCGGCCGCCGCGCACGACGTTGTCGAGGACGATCAGACTGCCCGTGCTGGTGAGCTTCAGGGCCCACTCCACGTAGTGCGGGTTGTTGGCCTTGTCGGCGTCGATGAACACCAGGTCGAAGGGGGGCGGGTTCTCGTCGGCCAGCTTGGGCAGCGACTCCAGGGCCGGGCCCACCCGGACCTCGACGAGCTTGTCCAGGCCGGCGCGCGCGATGTTGCGGACGGCGACCTCGGCGTGCTTGGGGTCGTACTCCAGGGAGACCAGCCGCCCGTCGGCGGGCAGGGCGCGGCCCAGCCAGATGGTGCTGTAGCCGCCGAGCGTGCCGATCTCCAGGATGTGGCGGGCGCCCTGGATCTGGGCCAGGATCTGGAGGAGCTTGCCCTGGTTGCCCGCGACGTTGATGTGCGGAAGCCCGGCGGCGTCGCTGTCGCGCAGGGCTGCCGCCAGGGCTTCGTCGTCCGGGGCGAGGCGGTCGGTGAAGTAGGCGTCGACCTCGTCCCAGACGTGCGATTCGCTCATGCACCTCTACCTTTCGTGGGCATAGTTAGCATCCCTAACTAGTGGCGGTGACGAAGATACGTGGTGCACCGGTTCGCTGTCAGCGGGATTTCGCCCGCGTGTCTCAGCCGGCCACCGAGGGTGCCGAACCCGGCAGCGGGCGCCCCGCCGACTCGGCCATGCGCCACACCGCGAAACCGCCGACGACGGCCGCGGCCATCATGTAGTACGCGGGCATCATCATGTTCCCGGTCGCGCCGATCAGGGCCGTGACCACCAGCGGCGTCGTGCCGCCGAACAGGGACACGGAGACGTTGAAGCCGATGGACAGGGATCCGTAGCGGACCTTCGTCGGGAACAGCGCCGGGAGCGCCGAGGGCATGGCCGCCGTGAAGCAGACCAGCAGCAGGCCCAGCGCGCCCATACCGAGCGCGACGGCCAGCAGGCTGCCCTCGCGGATCAGCAGCAGTGCGGGGACGGACAGCAGCAGGAAGCCCGCGCAGCCGGTGGCGATCACCGGGCGGCGGCCGATCCGGTCGGTCAGCGCGCCGGCGAACGGCTGGACGATCATCATCAGGGCCATCACGCCGAGGACGACGAGCAGGCCGTGCGTCTCGTCGTAGTGGAGCTCACCGGTCAGGTAGCTCGGCATGTACGACAGCAGCATGTAGTCGGTGACGTTGAAGACCAGCACCAGGCCGACGCAGAGCAGCAGCGCGCGCCACTGGCCGGTGATCATCTCGCGCAGCGGCACCTTGGGGCGGTTGGTCTCGGCCTTCTCGGCCTCGGCCGCGAACGCCGGGGTCTCCTCCAGGCGCAGCCGCAGGTAGAGGCCGATGATGCCCATCGGGCCCGCGATCAGGAACGGGATGCGCCAGCCCCAGGAGGTCAGGTCGTCGGCGGAGAGCAGGGCGGTCATCAGCGTGACCAGGCCCGCGCCGCAGATGTAGCCGCCGAGCGTGCCGAACTCCAGCCAGCTGCCGAGGAAGCCGCGCCGCTTGTCGGGGGCGTACTCGGCGATGAAGGTCGAGGCACCGGCGTACTCGCCGCCGGTGGAGAAGCCCTGCACGAGGCGGGCCACGAGGAGCAGGACCGGCGCGCCGACACCGATCGTCGCGTACGACGGGATCAGGCCGATCGCGAAGGTGCCCGCCGCCATCATGATCATGGTGAGCGCGAGGACCTTCTGGCGGCCGACGCGGTCGCCGAGCGGGCCGAAGACCATGCCGCCGAGGGGACGGACCAGGAAGGCCGCGGCGAAGGCGCCGAACGTGGAGAGCAACTGCGCGGTGGCGTTGCCCGAGGGGAAGAAGACCTTGCCCAGCGTGACCGCGATGTAGCTGTAGACACCGAAGTCGAACCATTCCATCGCGTTGCCCAGCGCGGCCGCCTTCACGGCGCGCTTGACGAGCGCGGGGTCGGTGACGGTGGTGTCGGGGGTTTTCGCTGCGCGGCTCTTCAGGCCGGACGCGGGAGCGACGACTGAGACAGTCGACAAGGCTCGCTCGCCTACCTTTCGACGGGGACAGGGACGCGGTCCGCGCGGCGGCGCTGTCGTACGGGCCGAAAAGCGACGATAGGCGGATAAAGGCCGCTTACGGGCGGTACGCCTGTCGTTGCAGGGTGCATCTAAACACCGGCTATGCAGGTACGTATGCCCGGCTGGGAGCGGTTCCCACGCGATCTTCATGTGATCCTTCTCGCGCCCATGAGAGGCAACCGCGCGCGCTCCGCACTATCGTCATCCGGATAAAAGGGACAAAAGGAGGGCGGGCGTCAGGGGTGCACGGGGCGGGAGGCCGACGGGCGTGACGGACGCGGAACGCAGCGGACGACCGACGGAAGCCTTCGGAGCGACAGCCGTCGGCGGGACCCACGCACGCCTGCGTATGGCCTGCCTCGGACTGTGGCTGATCGTCGCGGCCCTCGCCGCACGGCAGGTCGCCGTCGTCCTCGGCAGCCCACGCGGGGAACGGCTGACGGACCTGGAGACCTGGGTCGGGCCGAACGGCGTGCTGCACGTCACCGGATCGCTCTACGACTCCACCCGCTTCACCGGCACCCCCTTCGGCGGGCTCGTCCTCAAGCCCCTCACCCGTGCGGCCGAACAGGCCCTCGGCTGGGGCTGGACCTTCGGCACACTGCTGCTGGTCGCCGCCCTCGGCCTGATCGCCGCCCGAGCCCTGCCCCATCCCATCGGCCGCCGCACGGCCCTGCTGGCCGCCCCCGTCGCCATCGGCCTGCTCATGCTGTCTCTGCCGGTCCGCAACACCCTGTGGCTCGGTCAGACCAGCATCATCCCGGTCCTGCTCGTCCTGCTGGGCTGCTTCGCCGCCCACGGCCAGCGGACCAGCGGCCTGCTCATCGGCGTCGCGGCCGCGCTCCAGCCCACGCTGCTGCTCTTCACGCCCCTGCTGTGGTTCACCGGCCGCAGACACGCCGCGCTCTCCACCGGCGTCACCTTCGCCGCCTGCACCGTGCTCGCCTGGGCCGTGATGCCGCACGACTCCCACACCTACTGGGTCCACCACATGGCCGGCGTCGGCCTCGGCGGCCGGGCCGACGACCTCGGCAACCAGTCCCTGCATGGCGCCCTGCTGCGGTTCGGCCTGAACGGCCCCCTGGAGGTCGCGCTCCTCCTGACGCTCGGCGCGGGCGTCGCCGTCCTGGCCCTGCGCCGCGCCGTGCGCTACTTCGACGACGGCCAGCTCCTCCTCGCCGTCGCGATCACCGGCTGCGCCGCGATCGTCGTCTCGCCCACGGCCTGGCAGCACCAGCTGCTGTGGGTGCTGCTCGCGGTCGTCGGCCGGGCCGGCAGACGCGCCTCCGACCGCTACGTCTGGCCGGTCGCCGTCGTCCTGGTCATGACCCTGCCGGCCAGGACGATGCTGCCGGACATGCCGTCGCTGGACCCGCTGCGCACCAACCTCGTCCTGCTCGCCGCCCTCGCCGCCGCCACGGCCGTGCCGTTCCTCTCCCGCACCTCCCCGCACTACCAGTCGCCGCTACCGACCGAGTACGCCCCCACCGCCCCGCCCCGCTTCCGGCACATCCCGCTCGTGCCCTTCCTGCGCCGGGTCCTCACCAGGCCGAACCTCCTCCTGGAGCTGCTCCTCCTCCGGGTCACCTACGCCGCCTACTCCCAGGTCCGGCTCGCCGCCACCGGGGGCAGCATCTCGGCCGGCCGGGCCGAGGCCGAGGAGAACGGCCGGCAGGTCCTCGGCCTGGAACGCGCCCTGCACATCGACATCGAGCACTGGGCCAACCACACCGTCGTCAGGATCGACTGGTTGCGGAACTTCTTCGACTTCTACTACGGGTCGTTCCACTTCGCCGCCCCGCTGACGGTCCTCGCCGTCCTGTACTGGCGCCGCCCCGCCGACTACCGCTGGGCCCGTTCCGCCCTGGGTCTCGCCACCCTGCTCGCCCTGGTCGGCTTCTGGCTCTACCCGCTGGCCCCGCCCCGGCTGATGCCGACGCTCGGCTTCGTCGACACCGTCCACGGCGTCCAGGACTTCTCCCAGCCCGACTACGGCACGCTCACCGCCCTGACCAACCAGTACGCGGCGATGCCGTCCCTGCACTTCGGCTGGTCGCTGTGGTGCGGCGTCGTGATCGCCGTGCTGGCGCGCCGCTGGTGGATCAAGGCCCTGGGGCTGCTGCACCCGCTGTTCACCGGGTCCGCGATCGTCGTGACGGCTAACCACTGGGTGCTGGACGCGGTGGGCGGGGCCGTCGCCGTCGGGGTGGGCTTCGGGCTGGTGTACGTGCTGACGGGGCCGCGGTCTGCGGTCGCGCGGGACGCCGTGACCGCGGCGCAAGAGAAGGCCGACAGTTCCGTCAGTGCCGGTCCATGACCTCGCGCACCCTGGGACCAGTCAGCAGGCGCTGACCGCACTCCGGTGAGCGGCTGGACGGCGTGAACTCACGTAGAGCGCCTGAGTCCTTCGTCGACGCGGGTGTGCAAGGAGCGCAGCGCCTGTCTCAGTTCTGCCGGTTCGATGCTCGTGAGGTCGGCGTCGAACGTAAGGAGCAGTCCTGCCACCCCTGCCCATGACCACGCACCGAGCGTGAGCCGGCAGTTGGAGTCCGTGACGTGCTCGACCGTCGATCCGCCGGGCGCGAACCGGGCGACGACGGGCGCAGGCAGCGCGACGAGTGCCGACCCGCGGCACGGCCATTCCGCCGGGGTGTCGCCGCGGTCGTACGTGCTCATGACGAATACGACCGGGTCGCCGTGCGGGACGTCGCGGCGGTCGAAGGTTCTCCCCGTGGGCATGCGTGGTTCGAGGCGGTCGATTCGCATCGCGCGCCATCGGTCCGCGTCCGGCTGGAACGCGACGAGGTACCACCGTGCCGCCCACACCACGAGGTCGTGCGGTTCCAGCGTGAGTGTCGTGGGTTCGTCCTCGCCCGCGTAGTCCACGCGAACGATGTGCTGCCGGTTGATCGCGCCACCGATGACTCGGACGATCTCAGCGTCGATGGGCGCTGCGGGGAACTCCCAGTAGTTGCGCGCCGCGGAGACGGTGAATGCTTCGGCGTGGACACGGCTGCGGGCGGGCATCGCCTGCTGCAGCGTGGCGAGAGCGCGGGCCGAGTTCTCGCGGATGCCGGACAGGACCGCGGGGACGGTCTGGAGCGCGACGGCCGCCGCGACAGCCTGGTCCTCGTCGAAGACGACCGGCGGCAACCGGGTGGCGCGGCCGAGCCGGTAACCGCCGCCCGCACCGCGCACGGCCTCGATCTCATATCCGAGTTCTCTGAGCATGTCGATGTCGCGTCGCACGGTCCGCACCGACGTCCCGAGCCTGGTGGCGAGTTCTTCGGCGGTCAGGGTCGCACCGATCCCGAAGATCGACAGCAGCTTGAGCGTCCGCGCGGAGGTGGCGGCCATGCCTCATCCCCTCACCGAAAGCGGTCACTCCGTGGCAACTATAGCTGTCATGGTCATCGGCATGACCGCTTCACAGATCCCTCAAGAGGACACGCGTGCACCCGCGGCTGCCTCGGTACCCATCTCCGGCGCGGGCGCGAGCGCAGCGCTCCTGGTGGTGCTCTTCGGTTCCTTCATGGACCTTCTCGACGCGACGATCGTCACCGTCGCGGCCCCGGCGGTGGCCCAGGACCTGGGGGCCGGCGACGCCGAGATCCAGTGGATGATCGCCTCCTACGTCCTCGCCCTGGGCGCGGGCCTGGTCACCGGCGGACGGCTCGGCGACCAGTACGGCCGCAAGCGCCTGTTCATGATCGGGCTGGCCGGGTTCATGCTCACCTCCGCGCTCTGCGCCCTGGCCGCCGATCCGGGAATGCTCATCGGCATGCGAGCCGCGCAGGGGCTGACCGCAGGGGTCATGGTCCCGCAGGTGTTCGGGATCATCCGGGCATCGTTCGCTCCGGGCGAGCGTGCCAAGGCGTTCGGCGCCTACGGGGCGGTGCAGGGCCTCGCGTCGGTCGCCGGCCCACTGCTGGGCGGGCTGCTCGTCGACGGGGACGTGTTCGGTCTGGGATGGCGCACGATCTTCTGGATCAACGTGCCGGTCTCGATCCTGGCACTGATCATCGGCGCGAAGGTGCTGCCGGAGTCCCGCTCCGCCTCGACCGCGCGGCCGGACCTCCTGGGCGCGCTGCTCGCGGCCTCGGGCATCCTGCTTCTGCTCCTGCCGATCATCCAGACCGAGACCTGGGGATGGACATGGGCAAGTTACGCCCTCCTCGCCGCCGGAATCGCCGTGCTGGCGATCTTCCTCACTTACGAGCGTCGCCTCGCCGGACGCGGGGACGAACCCGTCTTCGATCCCGCTCTGCTCGGCATCCGCGCCTTCGCGATCGGCCTGAGCGCGTCCGTGCTCTTCTTCGGCGGACTCGGGTCGTACTTCCTCACCCTCTCGGTCTACCTCCAGAACGGCACCGACCGCACCGCCTTGGAGACCGGCCTGGTGATCCTGCCTTACGCGCTCGGCTCGATCATCACTTCAGGACTCGGGGTCGCTTTCGCTGCCAAGGCCGGGAGGGCACTGCTCGTCACCGGCTCGCTCACCATCGCGGCATCCCAGCTCGTCCTGTGGGCGGTCATCAGGGACGGCAACGATCCCGGTTACTGGCACCTTGCCCTGGCCCTGTTCGTCGGCGGCCTCGGGCTCGGTCTCGCTGCCCCCATACTCGTCAACGTGGTCCTCGCCGGCGTCCCCGGACGCAATGCGGGCGCCGCGGGGGGCGTGCTCTCCACCGTCAACCAGATCGGCGGCGCCATCGGCATCGCCGTTCTCGGTACGGTCTTCTTCACCGCCGTCACCGGATCGGCGACCGGCGCACCGGGACCGGCCGACTACGGTCACGCGCTCAGCATCGTTCTCGTCGTCTCCGCGGTGGTCTACGTCGTGGCGGCACTCGTGATGCTCGCGCTCCCGAAGACCGCGGCCGAGCACGTCGGCCAGTGAACCCGAGCGGGGGAGAACCGCACCCCTTGGCGGGCGTGTAGGGGCTTCGCTCTCGCATTCGAACCACACGGTCTTTCCGCCCCCGCGCCACGGCGACACACCCCACTTGCCGACCATCGCGTCGAGCAGAAGGAGTCCACGGCCGTTCTCTGAGTCCGCGTCCAATGAGGCCGGTGTGCAGGGGAGTCGGTCGCTACCGTCCGACACCTCCACCCGCACGCCGGTCGGCTGCCGCAGCAACAGCAGCGCGCAGCGGCGGTCCGGGACGTGCTGTACGACGTTCGCGAGCAGCTCGGTCACGCCCAGCTCGATGGCGTCCGACAGCTCGGGCATGCGCCACTCCTCGAGGAAGGAGCGGACGATACGGCGGACGTGGCGGGGCGCGTGTTCACCGACGGTGAGGCGCATCGTGTACTGGGCGGGAATGTATTCGTTCACGGGACGAGACTGACGTGCCGTGACTACTCTGGGCTACGGAACGGATACAACCCGTCCCGTGGTGGACGGAGTTGCGTGAGAGGGGCTCTGTGTGACCAACATCAACGCCCTTGACCCGGGTGCTTCTCCGCTCGATTACTACGGCTTCGAGCTGCGGCGGCGCAGGGAGGCGGCGGGCCTGACGCTGAAGCAGCTCGGGGGAATCCTCAACTACACCGGCTCGCTGGTGGGCCAGATCGAGACAGCACGGAAGGTTCCGACGCCGGAGTTCAGTGAGCGGGCGGATGCGGCGCTGGGCACGGACGGCTTGTTCTCCCGGCTGGTCGAACTGGTGCTGCGGAGTCGGCTTCCGGCATGGTTTCAGCAGGTGGCCGAGCTGGAGATGCGGGCAACCGAGGTCTGCTCCTTCCAGACGCACATGGTCCTCGGGCTGCTTCAGACCCAGGGATACGCGCAGGCCGTGCTCGGCGCCCTTGACCGGAGCGACCTCGAAGACCGCACGGCAGTCCGCCTGGCTCGTCAACGCGTCTTCGAGAAGGGGGATGCGCCCGTCTTCTGGGCTGTCCTCAGCGAAGCCGCGCTGTGCTTGGAGATCGGTGGCCCGGAAGTCATGCGGGAGCAACTGGCCCATCTGTTGTCGTTCGAGGACAACCTCCGGGTCAACATCCAGGTGCTGCCGCTTTCCGTCGGGGCTCACGCGGGACTGACAGGCTCATTCGACCTCTACCACTTTGCGAGCGACCCGACCATCGTCTACACGGAGAGCTACGGCAGCGAGCATCCGACAGCGAATCCGGACACCGTCAAGGACTGCTCGCTCCGTTACGATCATCTTCGGGCTGCCGCGCTCTCCCTCAAGGACTCGGCGGAGCTCATCCGGCGCGTAGTGGAGGATCGCTATGGAGATGCAGTGGCGTAAGTCGACGTACAGCAGTGACCAGGGCGGCCAGTGCCTCGAAGTCGCCGAAATTCCGCACACCACCGTTGCCATACGCGACTCCAAGACCCCGGCGGGACCGATCCTCACCCTCGACCCCGCCACGTTCACCACCTTCATCGACTGGACGACGACTACAACCGCTGAATGATCGTGCCGGTGGCCAAACCGCCCCCCGCACACATCGTGATCAGCGCGAACTCCTTGTCCGCGCGCTCCAGTTCATGAAGTGCCGTCGTGATGAGCCGGGCCCCGGTGGCTCCCACCGGGTGCCCGAGCGCGATCGCGCCACCGTTCACGTTCACCTTCTCCAGGTCCTGCTCGAAGACCTGCGCCCAGCTCAGTACGACCGACGCGAACGCCTCGTTGATCTCCACCAGGTCGATGTCCTTCAGGGACATCCCGGCCTTGCCCAGCACGGCCTTGGTCGCGTCGATCGGGCCGTCGAGGTGGAAGTGGGGGTCGGCGCCCACCAGGGCCTGGGCCACGATCCGGGCCCGGGGCCGCAGCTTCAGGGCGCGAGCCATCCTCTTCGACGCCCACATGATCGCCGCCGCCCCGTCGGAGATCTGCGACGAGTTGCCGGCCGTATGAACCGCCGTCGGCATGATCGGCTTCAGCGCGGCCAGCGCCTCCGCCGTCGTGTCGCGCAGGCCCTCGTCCTTGTCCACCAGGCGCCACATGCCCTGCCCGGCGTGCTGCTCCTCCTCCGTCGTCGGCACCTGGACCGCGAACGTCTCTCGTTTGAAGCGCTCCTCCGCCCAGGCGAGGGCGGCCCGCTCCTGGGAGGCGAGGCCCAGGGCGTCGACGTTCTCCCGGGTCAGGCCACGGTGGCGGGCGATGCGCTCGGCCGCCTCGAACTGGTTCGGCAGGTCGACGTTCCACTCGTCCGGGAACGGCTTGCCCGGCCCGTGCTTCGAGCCCGACCCGAGCGGCACCCGGGACATCGACTCCACGCCGCAGGAGATGCCGACGTCGATCACGCCCGTGGCGACCATGTTGGCCAGCATGTGGGAGGCCTGCTGCGAGGACCCGCACTGCGCGTCGACGGTCGTCGCTGCCGTCTCGTAGGGGAGCCCCATCGTGAGCCAGGCCGTGCGCGCGGGGTTCATGGACTGCTCGCCGGCGTGGGTGACCGTACCGCCGACGATCTGCTCGACGCAGTCGGCCGGGATGCCGGTGCGGCCGAGGAGTTCGCGGTACGTCTCGCCCAGGAGGTAGGCGGGGTGCAGGTTGGCGAGCGCGCCGCCGCGCTTGCCGATGGGGGTGCGTACGGCTTCGACGATCACGGGTTCGGCAGCCATGGGTGCGGGTCCTCTCCGGGAGGCTACGCGGAACTAGTACGCGTTCTAGTTCTGCCAGCAGTGTGCTGAGGACTGCTCGCCGACCGCAAGAGTCGTGCGGGTAATTGAGAGGCCCGCGCCCCTTGCTACTTGTAGAACTCGTTACTACCGTCACCGCAACTCCGCACAGCTGATGGGCCGTCAGAATCAGAGTCGGTACGAGTGGTGGGAGCCGCCATGTCCTGTCCCGCGCTGCCCGAGGGGTTCGACTTCACCGACCCGGACCTGCTGCACAGCCGCGTGCCCCTGCCGGAGTTCGCCGAGCTGCGCCGGGTGGAGCCGGTCTGCTGGGTGCCGCAGCCGGCAGGTCTCGCCGGTTTCCAGGACGAGGGGTACTGGGCGGTCACCCGGCACGCCGACGTCAAGTTCGTCTCCACGCACCCGGAGTTGTTCTCGTCGTACCTCAACACGGCGATCATCCGCTTCAACGAGCACATCGAGCGCGACGCCATCGACGCGCAGCGGTTCATCCTGCTGAACATGGACCCGCCGGAGCACACGCGGGTGCGGCAGATCGTGCAGCGCGGGTTCACGCCCCGGGCGATCCGCGCCCTGGAGGAGCGCCTGCGCAACCGGGCCCACTCCATCGTCGAGGCGGCCCGCACGCACACCGGCCCCTTCGACTTCGTCACCCAGGTCGCCTGCGAACTGCCCCTCCAGGCGATAGCCGAGCTGATGGGCGTGCCGCAGGAGGACCGGGACAAGATCTTCGACTGGTCCAACAAGATGATCGCCTACGACGATCCCGAGTACGCCATCACCGAGGAGGTCGGCGCCGAGTCGGCCACGGAGATCATCGCCTACGCGATGAACATGGCCGCCGACCGCAAGCAGTGCCCCGCCCACGACATCGTCACGCAGTTGGTGGCGGCGGAGGACCAGGGCAACCTCAACTCCGACGAGTTCGGCTTCTTCGTGCTGATGCTGGCCGTCGCCGGCAACGAGACCACCCGCAACGCCATCACCCACGGCATGCACGCCTTCCTCACCCACCCCGAGCAGTGGGAGCTGTACAAGAGGGAGCGGCCATCGACGACGGCGGAGGAGATCGTGCGGTGGGCGACCCCGGTCGCCGCCTTCCAGCGCACCGCCACCCAGGACACCGAGCTGGGCGGCAAGCTGATCCGCAAGGGCGACCGGGTCGGCCTCTTCTACGCCTCCGCCAACCACGACCCCGAGGTCTTCGACGAGGCGGACGACTTCGACATCACCCGCGATCCCAACCCCCACCTCGGGTTCGGCGGCGGCGGCCCCCACTACTGCCTGGGCAAGTCCCTCGCCGTGCTGGAGATCGACCTCATCTTCAACGCCGTCGCCGACGCCATGCCGGGTCTGCGACTGGTCGAGGATCCGCGCCGGTTGCGGTCAGCGTGGATCAACGGAGTGAAGGAACTCCGGGTGAGTACCGGCTGACGTACCGGGCCGGGCAGGGATGTGGGGGCTTCACGTCCGGGGCGCGTCGAACGTGACCGGCGTCTCGAAGGCAGCCCGGCGGGTGGCGCGGCGCAGCGCCCGGAGGACCGCGGGGCCGAGCGTGAGCGTCAGTACGACCGTGACGATCGCCCGGCCCAGGTCCCAGCCCAGCGAGGTGGCCAGGCAGTATGCGAGGAAACGGGCCAGGTTGGCGGCGACCGCCGCGTGCGGGTCGAAGGCGACGTTGGAGGCGAGGGCGCTCATGAAGGGCCAGCCGGCCAGGTTCATGACCGTGCCGTAGGCGAAGGCGGCGAGGAAGCCGTAGGCCGCGAGCATCACGAGCTCCGCCCGGCCGCGCAGCCGGTCCGGGCCCGGCAGCAGACCCGCGCCCATCGCGAACCAGCCCATCGCCAGCATCTGGAACGGCAGCCAGGGGCCGACCCCGCCGGTGAGCAGCGCGGACGCGAACATCGTCACCGAGCCGAGGACGAACCCGAACCCCGGGCCGAGGACCCGCCCGCTCAGCACCATCAGGAAGAACATCGGCTCGATCCCGGCGGTACCGGCGCCGATCGGCCGCAGGGCCGCCCCCGTGGCGGCCAGCACGCCGAGCATCGCGACCGCCTTCGGGCCGAGACCGGACTCCGAGATCGCCGCGGCCACCACCGCCACGAGCAGCACCAGCAGGCCCGCGAAGAGCCAGGGCGCGTCCTGCGCGTGAGCGCTGAGCCGCGAGGTGGGCGGGGTCAGGAACGGCCAGCCGAAGGCGACGACGCCCACGGCGCTGACGAGGGCGAGGGCGGCGAGGGAACGGGGACCCAGACGGACGGCCCGGGCTTGGCGCTGGGTGGTCATGAGCCGGCCTCGGGGTGCAGGGCCGCGCGGACCTGGGAGACCGTGAGCCAGTGCTGCGGGGCCAGGATCTTGGTGACCTGCGGGGCGAAGGAGGGGGAGGAGACCACGACGTCCGCCGTCGGGCCGTCGGCGATCACCTCGCCGTCGGCGAGCAGCACCACCCGGTGGGCGATCTCGGCGGCCAGCTCCACGTCGTGCGTGGCCAGCACGATGGCGTGCCCCTTGGCGGCGAGGGTTCGGAGCACCGCGACCAGGCGGGCCTTCGCCGCGTAGTCCAGGCCGCGGGTCGGCTCGTCCAGCAGGAGCAGCGGGGGCCGGGCGGTCAGTACGACGGCCAGGGCGAGGGCGAGTCGCTGGCCCTCCGAGAGGTCCCGGGGGTGGGTGTCGTCGCTGACACCGGGGAGCAGTTCGGTGACCAGGGCACGGCAGGTGCCGGGTTCCGCGCCCGCGTCCTGGTCGGCCGCCGCGCACTCGGCGGCGACGGTGTCGGCGTAGAGCAGGTCGCGGGGTTCCTGCGGGACCAGGCCGACTTTGCGGACGAGGTCCTTCGGGGCGGTGCGGTGGGGTACGGCTTCGCCGAGCCGGACGGTTCCCGAGCTGGGGGTGACCAAGCCGACCAGGGAGTTGAGCAGGGTGGACTTTCCTGCGCCGTTGCGGCCCATGAGGGCGATGGTCTCGCCGGGGGTGATGGTGAGGTCGATGCCGCGGAGGGCTTGGATGCGGGCTCGGGTGACCGAGAGGGCTTGTACTTCGGCTGTGCGGCTTGCGGGGGGCTGGTCGCGCCCACGCGGCGGTAGCCGCACATCGATGACAGCCCCGCGCCCCCGGGGGGCGTTGTCGAGCCGTTCGCGTAGAGCCGCTGCCCGCCTGCGCGCGTCACGGACCGTCAGCGGAAGGGGATGCCAACCCGCCAGTCGGCCCAGGGCCACCACCGGCGGGTACACCGGGGACACGGCCATCACCTCGGCCGGGGCGCCCAGGACCGGGGGTGCGCCCGGGCCGGGGAGGAGTACGACCTGGTCGGCGTACTGGATGACGCGTTCCAGGCGGTGTTCGGCCATGAGGACCGTCGTGCCGAGGTCGTGCACGAGCCGCTGGAGGACGGCCAGGACCTCCTCGGCGGCGGCCGGGTCGAGCGCGGAGGTCGGCTCGTCCAGGACGAGGACGCTCGGGTGCGGGGTGAGGACCGAGCCGATCGCGACGCGCTGCTGCTGGCCGCCGGAGAGCGTGGCGATCGGACGGTGGCGCAGGCCGGCCAGGCCGAGCAGGTCGAGCGTCTCCTCGACGCGGCGCCGCATCACGTCCGGGGCGAGGCCCAGCGACTCCATGCCGTAGGCGAGTTCGTCCTCGACGGTGTCGGTGACGAAGTGGGAGAGCGGGTCCTGGCCCACCGTGCCGACCACGTCGGCGAGTTCGCGCGGCTTGTGGGTGCGGGTGTCGCGGCCGGCGACCGTGACCCTGCCGCGCAGGGTGCCGCCGGTGAAGTGCGGGACGAGCCCGCTGACCGCGCCCAGGACGGTGGACTTGCCGACACCGGACGGGCCGGCCAGGAGGACCAGTTCACCTTCCGGGACCTCGAAGTCGATGCCCCGCACGGTGGGTTCGGCGGCACCGTCGTACGTCACGGACACATCCTCGAAGCGGATCACGACGGCTCCTTGGGATCGGGGGCGACGAACGCGGGCAGCAGGCCGAGGAGGACCGCCGCCGCGGGCCAGAGGGGGAGTGCGGGGGCCACGAGCGGCACCACGCCGGGGTGCAGGGCCGCGGGGTTCCGGGCGGCGGCGAGCGTGAGGAGCGTTGCGACCGCCACACCGGAGGCGACGACCAGCCAGGCGCGCACGTCCCAGCGGTCGGGGCGGTACCGGGTGCGCGGCGACCGCCGTCCGCCGAGCCGGAGACCCGCGAGGGCGGCGGCGAGGCCGGTGAGGAGCACCGGGATGCCGTAGGCGGCGCCTTCGGCGGTGAGCAGACCGTACGTTCCGGCGCACACGCCGAGCAGACCGCCGAGGGTGAGGGCGGCGGTGGTGCGGCGGACGGCGGCGGGGACCTGGGCGGTACGGCCGTAGCCGCGGGCGTCCATCGCGGCGGCGAGCGACACCGAGCGCTCCAGCGCGCTCTCAAGGACCGGCAGGCCCACGTGCAGCAGCCCCCGGACACCCTTGTCCGGGCGGCCGCGCAGGCGGCGGGCGGCGCGGAGGCGCTGGACGTCGGCGATGAGGTGGGGCGCGAAGGTGAGGGCTACGACGACCGCGACGCCCATCTCGTACAGGGCGCCGGGGAGGGACTTGAGCAGGCGGGAGGGGTTCGCGAGGGCGTTCGCGGCGCCGACGCAGATGAGCAGGGTGGCCAGTTTCAGGCCGTCGTACAGGGCGAAGGTGAGGGCCTCGGCGGTGACCTCGCCGCCGAGGCGGATGCCCTGGGCCCAGGCGGGGAGGCCGACTTCGGGGAGGGTGAGGAGGGTGTGCGTGCCGGGGATGGGGGAGCCGAGGATCGTGGCGAAGAGCAGGCGGATGAGCAGGACGGCGAGGGCGAGTTTGACGAATGCGCCGTAGGAGCGGGACCAGGGGGTGTGGGGGCGGCGGGTGGCCACGACGTAGGCGGAGACCGTGATGAGGAGGGTGAGGAGGAGGGGGTTGGTGGTGCGGGTGGCTGCGGTGCCG
>NZ_DF968214.1:0-4717 GCF_001270025.1 Streptomyces azureus
CCCCCCACCCCGCTCCCCCTCACGGAAGCAGTCTCGTCCAAGCACCAAACGCAAGGCCCTAGCTGAAGGAGCCGTGCCATGAAAGGCAAGAGAAGACGGAGAACCACCGTGGGACGGGGCGTCCCCGCCCTGACCCTGGGCCTGACCCTGGTCGCGGGACTCGGCGTCACGGCCACGGGAACGGCCGCGGCGGACGCCCCCGCGTACGCCTTCCGCAACCCGAAGCTGTCCGTCGACCGCCGTGTCGACGACCTCCTCGCCCGCCTCACCCTCGACGAGAAGATCTCTCTGCTCCACCAGTACCAGCCCGCGATCCCCCGCCTCGGCATCCAGTCGTTCAAGACCGGCACAGAGGCCCTGCACGGCGTCGCCTGGCTCGGCGAGACCACCGTGTTCCCGCAGGCCGTGGGCCTCGCGTCGACCTGGGACCCGGCGTTGATGAAGCAGGTCGGCGCGGCGGTGGGCGACGAAGCGCGCGGCTTCCAGAAGGAGCGCCCGGCCGGCTGGGGCCTCAACCTGTGGGCACCGGTGGTCAACCCGCTCCGCGACCCGCGCTGGGGCCGCAACGAGGAGGGTTACTCCGAGGACCCGCACCTGACGAGCTCAATGGCGACCGCGTACGGCACCGGCCTCACCGGCGGGGACCCCGACCACCTCAAGACGGCGCCCACGCTCAAGCACTTCCTCGGCAACAACAACGAGGTCGACCGCACCACCACCTCGTCCGACCTGCGCCCACGCGTGCTGAAGGAGTACGAGGAGCCGGCCTTCAGGCCGGCGATCGAGGCGGACGCGGCAACCGGCGTGATGTCGTCTTACAACCTCGTCAACGGCCGCCCGGCGACGGTCAATCCGGCGCTGAACGACGTACGCACCTGGACCTCCCACGACCTCCTGAACGTCACCGACGCCTACGCGCCCAACAACCTGATCGGCAGCGGCAGTCAGAAGTACTACGACACCTTGTCCGAGGGAAACGCGGCCACGCTGAAGGCGGGCATCGACAGCTTCACTACGGACGACACGAACTCCGTAGGGACCACGACCGCCATCAAGTCGGCCGTTTCCAAGGGCCTGTTGAAGGAGTCGGACGTCGACACGGCGGCCGGGCACATCCTGAACATCCGCGTCCGGCTCGGCGAGTTCGACCCGGGCGGCGGAAAGTACGGGTCCATCGACAAGTCCGTCATCAACAGCCCGGCCCATCAGAAGCTCGCGCGGAAGGCGGCAGCCGACGCGGCGGTGCTGCTGAAGAACTCGGGCGCCACCCTGCCCCTGAAGGCCTCCGCGTCCCAGGACGTGGCGGTCGTGGGCCCGCTCGCCGACACCCTCTACACCGACTGGTACTCGGGCACCCTGCCGTACGCCGTGACGCCCAAGGAGGGCATCGCCGCGAAACTCGGCACGTCGGTCGCGAGCAGTGAAGGCGTGGACCGGATCACGCTGAAGAACGCGGAGAGCGGGACGTACGTGACGGCGGGCACGGACGCCGACGGCGAGGCCTTGCAGGAGAGCGCCACCTCGCCCGGTACGGCAGCCACCCAGTTCGACGTGTTCGACTGGGGCGCGGGCATCGTGACGCTGCGGTCGGCCGCGAACGGCAAGTACGTCGGCTACAACTGGTCGGGCTTCGTCAACGACCAAGTGCAGCCCGGCGGTTGGTTCGTGCAGCAGCAGTTCGCGCTGGAGGAGCAGGCCGACGGCACCCACCTGCTGCGGTACGCGGGCTACGAGACCCGGGAGCCCTGGTGGTCCAACCCGGTCTACCTCGGCCCGACCGGCCCCGACGGCACCCTCGGCCTGGTCGCCAAGGCCGAGGCCGCGCGCTACACCAAGGACGTCGTCCGCAGCGGCGCCGAGGAGGCCGTGGCGGCGGTGAAGGGCAAGGACGCGGCGGTCGTGGTGGTCGGGTCCATGCCGGCGATCAACGGCCGCGAGAACGACGACCGTGAGGACATGAGCCTGGCTCCGTCCCAGGAAGCCCTGGTGAAGGCGGTGCGAGCGGCCAACCCGAAGACGGTCGTGGTCGTCGAGAACAGCTACCCGACCACCCTCGGCGCCCTCCAGAAGGAGGTCCCCGCCCTCCTCTGGACCACCCACGCGGGCCAGGAAACCGGCAACGCCCTCGCCGACGTGCTCTTCGGCGACGTGAACCCGGCCGGACGGCTCACCCAGACCTGGTACAAGTCGGAGGCCGACCTCCCCTCCATCCTGGAGTACGACAACATCAAGCACGACCGCACGTACCAGTACTTCAAGGGCGACCCGCTCTACGAGTTCGGTTACGGACTCTCGTACTCCTCCTTCCGTTACGGGAAGTTGAAGCGCTTCGACGGCGGATACGCGGTCGCCGTCACGAATACCGGCAAGCGTGCCGGGGACGAGGTCGTGCAGCTCTACACCCACCAGCGCGTCTCACGCGACAAGCAGCCGTTGAAACAGCTGGAGGCGTTCCAGCGGGTCTCGCTCAAGCCGGGCCAGACGAAAACCGTCAAGCTGAAGCTCACGACGAAGGACCTCGCACACTGGGACGTCACCCGTTCCAAGTGGGTGGTCGAGAGCGGCACGTACGACGTCCTCGTGGGCGCGTCCTCCGAGGACATCCGCTCCCGTACGTCCCTGAAGGTGCGCGGCGAGACGATCCCGGCCCGGGATCTCTCACGGGTGACCCGCGCCGAGAACTTCGACGATTACGAGGGTGTCCGGTTGGTGGACGAGTCGAAGGTCCGGGGAACCTCGGTGGGGGCTTCGGCCGACGGGGCCTGGCTCGAGTTCGCCGATGCCCAACTGGGTTCCGGCGCGGCGAAGTTCACCGCGCGGGTGGCCGGAGCGGCCGGGAAGGTCGAGATACGGCTCGGCTCGCCGACCGGCACGCTCATCGGCACGGCGAAGGCGTCCGGAACGGGGTCGGTGTACACGTACGAGACGGTGAACGCCGCTCTGTCCGCCGCCGCGAAGGGGCGCCAGGACGTGTACCTCGTGCTGAGCGAGGGCCAGAGATTGTCGACGTTCTCGCTGCGCTGACCCGGACGGCGAACCGCCGTCCCGCCACGCGACGCGCGAACCCGCGGCCCAGGGCGCCGAAAGGGCGCCCTGGGCGGCACCTCACCTCAGCACTCGCTCAGCGCCGCCCCTCGACGCCTCTCAGCACTGCCTGCCACCGCGCTCGGCCCACTGCCGACCGGGATGGGGCATCAGGTTGAGCGGGCCGAACTCGTCCATACAGAAGACGACGTGGGGCTCGCCCTCTTCGGGTATGACCTCGCCATCGGCGATCGCGTAGAGGTGTTCGACGCGGGCCTTCTTGGCCGCGTAGTCCGGATCACGAGAGGTTTTCCAGGTCTTCAGGCGTTGAAAGGAGACGCCTTCCTCGCGGAGCAGGATGCGCAGGCCCTCGTGGCTGATGTCGTCGACCACCCCCTCGGCGACCAGGAAGTCGGCCAGCTTGGTCAGGCTCCAGGTCGAGAACGGCAGGTCGTGCTCGGCCGGCTTCGACTTGGCGATCTTCTTGATCTCCCGACGCTCGGGCAGTGTGAACGTCCTGGGCCGGCCGCCGGAGTACTTCGGCTACAAAGACTCGAAGCCGTCGGCGTTGAAGTTGTGGATCACGTCCCGGACCCGGTCAGGGCTGGTGAACGACACCTCGGCGATCCGCGCCACCGGCATGCCCTGCGCGGACAGCAGCACCATCTGCGCACGCCGCCAGGTCACCACCGACCCCATGCCTCTGCGGATAATCCGCAACAGGCGCTGCCCCTCGTCGCCATCGATCTCGCGGACCCGTACTTGTTCTGCCACCCGCACAGCCTGGCAAGACCGCGCCGTCCGGACCAGCGTCCGATCGGCGCGTCACGTCACCTCAGGACGCGATGGCAAACTCCATGGTCGCTCGCGCGAGGTCGGTGAGGAACTGAGCACGGTCGAAGCCCTCGTTTTCGACCGTGCCCGGCGGAGGCGTATTCATGAAGCTGGAGTGACCGGCCCCCGGCACGACGCGAAGGTCGACCTGGGCAGACGCGCTCGTCAAGCGGACGGCCTGCTCGACGGGCGTGACGGTGTCCATCTCCCCCGCATAGACGAGCATCGGCGCTGTCACCGCGTCCAAGGCACCCGGAGCGGCAAACCAGCCGACCGCGGGCGCGTACAAGACGAGACGGCCGACACGTGGCTCGCGTGGGACATCCAGCGGTCTGCCGTCCCGCCCCCAGGGCGTCGCACCGGCGAGACAGAGGCCAGCCCATCCACCGATCGAGTGGCCGACCACCACAACAGCCGCATCCGGAGACGCCCACCGGTGGAGCGCCTCGACCAGCCCGACCGGGCGTGCAAGCAGCTCAGCGGTGGTCGCCTCCCGCGCGACAAAACGCTCGAAGCAAGGCGCAATGACCTGACAGTCATGGGCTGTCAGGTGCTCCAGGAGAGGCCGGTAACGCTCCGGATCGCCGCCTGCTCCAGCAGCGAAGAGCACGACACGTTCATGGTTCGTGGGACCAAGCGTCAGTGCTTGCATCTCGCTCCTTCACCACAGCGCCGCTCCCCGAAGACGGCCCGCGGGTCACTCCATGCTCTGTTATGGCCTCAGATTAGCGCGCAGCGGATCGCGGCACCCGAACGGCGCGTCGCGTCAGCAGGGGCAAAGGTTCTCTGACACGGCACTAGTAGTGCTTGGTCAGGTCGGTGTGCGGGTGGGTATGTCGCGGTGGCAGGTGGGGCAGGC
>NZ_DF968215.1:0-20587 GCF_001270025.1 Streptomyces azureus
GCCATCACGCCACCGATGACGAAGAACGCGAACGACGTCACCAGGTACAGCGTGCCGATCGTCTTGTGGTCCGTCGTCGTCAGCCACTTGATGACCACGCTGCCGCGGTTCTGGCGCCTGACCGGCAGCTCGTCCTCGTAGTGGGACCCTGCTGCCGCGGCACCCTGGGGTTCGTTGAGGATGCTCACAGGTTGTTCGTCTCCCGGTTCTTCTCGTGGCTCGTCTGCGCGATGCCGGCGGGAACGTAACCGGTCTGCTGCTTGTCCACGAGGTCCTTGAGGTGCTGCTCGTAGCGCTCGGGGGAGACGACCTTCACGTTGAACAGCATCCGAGAGTGGTCGACGCCGCAGAGCTCGGCGCACTTGCCCAGGAAGGTGCCCTCCTTGTTGGGGGTCACCTCGAAGGCGTTGGTGTGGCCCGGGATGACGTCCTGCTTCATCAGGAACGGCACCACCCAGAAGGAGTGGATGACGTCACGCGAGGTGAGGACGAAGCGGACCGTCTTGCCCTTGGGCAGCCAGAGCGTCGGACCCGGGTTGTTGGTCTGCGGGTTCCGCGTACCGGGGGTACCGCAGTCGTAGACGCCGCCGGCGTTGGCCGGGAAGGCGTCCTTGTACCGCTGGGGGATCGCGTCCAGCTCCGGGGACTTCTTGGCGTCACCGGTGGAACCGGCGACCGGCTCGACGTAGTTGAAGCACCAGCTCCACTGGAAGCCGACCACGTTCACCGTGACGTCGGGCTTCTTCTTGAGGCTGAGCAGCTCGGACTCGTCACGGGCGGTGAAGTAGAACAGCACCGAGACGATGACGAGCGGGACGACCGTGTACAGCGCCTCGATGGGCATGTTGTACCGGGTCTGTGGAGGAACCTCGACCTTGGTGCGGCTGCGCCGGTGGAAGAAAGCACTCCACAGGATCAGACCCCACACCAGCACGCCAACGGCGAGCGCAGCCGCCCAGGACCCCTGCCACAGGGAGAGGATCCGCGGAGCCTCTTCCGTGGTCGGGGTGGGCATACCAAGGCGGGGGAAGTCTTCCCAGTTGTACGAGCAACCGGTGGCTGTCGCCAAGACCAGGCCCGCGGTCAGTGCCTGCAGCAGCTTCCGCCGCATCGGGCGCCGCGGCGAGCGGTCGGAGCCGTTGGGACTCACGTAGCGCCTTCCCGAGAGTCTCGCCCGCGCGGATCGGCTGCGGCCTGGCCTTCTCGCTGGTCGGTCGCCGCCCTGCGTCGGGCAGGGGTTTGGATGTTTATGCGGACCAAACCCTAGCCGACGCCCTCCGGGGGTTCGCGGGGAGGGGGGCGTTCGCGCGCCGTCGGTCACCCCGAAGGGGTGGGGTGGGCGCTCTCATGGGTTGGGAGTGCGGCTTGTGGGGCGAGTGCGGGTGGTTGGGGGCCATTCGCGCAGTTCCCCGCACTCCTTGGGGCGTTAGCGTTGCTGTGTGGCCTACTTCGATGCTGCTTCCTCCGCTCCTTTGCATCCCGTTGCTCGTCAGGCGCTGTTGGCCTCGCTCGACGAGGGGTGGGCCGATCCTGCCCGGTTGTATCGGGAAGGGCGGCGGGCCCGGATGGTGCTGGACGCGGCGCGGGAGGCTGCTGCCGAGGCGGTGGGGTGCCGGGCGGACGAGCTGGTCTTCACCTCGTCGGGGACCCGGGCCGTTCATTCGGGGATCGCGGGGGCGTTGGCCGGGCGGCGGCGGGTCGGGCGTCACCTGATCGTGTCGGCGGTCGAACACTCCTCCGTACTGCACTCGGCCGAGGTGCACGAGGCGGCCGGCGGGACGGTCACGCAGGTGCCGGTCGACCGGGGCGGGGCGGTGGATCCGGCGGCGTACGGCGATGCCCTGCGCGCGGACACGGCACTGGCCTGTCTCCAGTCGGCCAACCACGAGGTGGGGACCGAGCAGCCCGTGACCGAGGCGGCCGAGGTGTGCCGGGCGGCGGGGGTGCCCCTGCTGGTGGACGCGGCGCAGTCGCTGGGGTGGGGGCCGGTGGAGGGCGACTGGTCCCTGCTCGCGGCCAGCGCGCACAAGTGGGGTGGCCCGGCCGGGGTCGGCCTGCTCGTCGTCCGCAAGGGTGTTCGGTTCGCACCGCAAGGGCCGGTGGACGAGCGGGAGTCGGGGCGGGCGGCCGGTTTCGAGAACATCCCGGCGATCGTGGCGGCGGCCGCGTCACTGCGGGCCGTACGGGCCGAGGCGGCCGAGGAGGCCCTGCGGCTGCGCGAGCTGACGGAGCGGATCCGGGTACGGGTGCCGCGGGCGGTGCCGGACGTCGAGGTAGTCGGCGATCCGGTGCGCAGGCTGCCCGGGGTCGTCACGTTCTCGTGTCTCTATGCCGACGGGGAGGTTCTCCTCCACGAGCTGGACCGGGAGGGTTTCTCGGTCTCGTCCGGCTCGTCCTGCACCAGCAGCACGCTGACGCCGAGCCATGTGCTCCGGGCGATGGGCGTGCTGAGTGAGGGGAACGTGCGGGTGTCGCTGCCGCCGGGGGCCGCCGAGGAGGATGTCGAGCGGTTCCTGACCGTCCTCCCCGGGGCCGTGGCGGCGGTGCGGGAGAAGCTGGGGGCGCCGGTCGCCACCGAGGTCGCCCACGAGCAGGACGTCCTGGTCGTCGACTCTCTCGGCAAGCGCTGTCCGATTCCGGTGATCGAGCTGGCGAAGGTCATCGGCGATGTGCCCGTGGGCGGGCTGGTACGGGTCCTCGCCGACGACGAGGCGGCCCGGCTGGACATTCCGGCGTGGTGCGAGATGAGGGGGCAGGAGTACGTCGGCGAGGAGCCGGCGGACAAGGGAACGGCCTACTTGATCCGCCGGGTGGGCTGAGTAGCCCAGGGGCGCGGGGAACTGCGCGAACAGCCCCCCACGCACTCGCAGCCGAAAACTGCTGATCAGGCCAGATGCGCCTGAACCTCCTGCGCAGCCTCGTCCCCGTACGCCTTGGTGAACCGCTCCATGAAGTGCCCGCGCCGCAGCTGGTACTCCTGCGTCCCCACCGTCTCGATGACGAGAGTCGCCAGCATGCAGCCGACCTGGGCGGCACGCTCCAGGGAGACGCCCCACGCGAGGCCCGAGAGGAACCCCGCACGGAAGGCGTCGCCGACGCCGGTCGGGTCGGCCTTGCGCTCCTCCTCCGGGGTACCGACCTCGATCGGGTCCTCGCCGGTCCGCTCGATCCGGACACCCTGCGCGCCGAGGGTGGTCACCCGGTGGCCCACCCTGGACAGGATCTCCGCGTCGGTCCAGCCGGTCTTGGACTCGATGAGGCCCTTCTCGTACTCGTTGGAGAAGAGGTACGTCGCCCCGTCCACCAGGATGCGGATCTCCTCGCCGTCCATACGGGCGATCTGCTGGGAGAAGTCGGCGGCGAACGGGATGGACCGGGAGCGGCACTCCTCGGTGTGCCGGAGCATGGCCTCCGGGTCGTCCGCGCCGATGGAGACCAGGTCGAGACCGCCGACGCGGTCGGCGACGGTCTTCAGCTCGATGAGGCGAGCCTCGCTCATGGCGCCGGTGTAGAAGGAGCCGATCTGGTTGTGATCGGCGTCGGTCGTGCACACGAAGCGGGCGGTGTGCAGCGTGTCGGAGATGCGGACGGAGTCGGTGTCGACGCCGTGCCGGTCGAGCCAGGCCCGGTACTCGTCGAAGTCCGCGCCCGCGGCGCCGACCAGGATCGGGCGGGTGCCGAGCTGTCCCATACCGAACGCGATGTTCGCGGCCACGCCGCCGCGGCGGACGTCGAGCTTGTCGACCAGGAACGACAGCGAGACCGTGTGCAGTTGGTCCGCTACGAGCTGGTCGGCGAAGCGGCCGGGGAAGGTCATGAGGTGGTCGGTGGCGATGGAGCCGGTGACTGCGATGCGCACGGCGTGGACTCTCCTGAGGGAGGGCGGACCTTGACACTTCACGCTATCGGGTGGGCGGCGCCGCTCTGAAGGCATCGAAACTACCCGATAGTAGATCTTTCTCCGTGAGGTCCGACGTGCATACGGTGCGGATATGACGAACCTCAAGCTCCAGGTGCCCGTTCCGGTCGATCTCGAAGGCGACCTGGCGTCGCTGCCGGGTGACGGGGCCCGGATGGCTCCCCACTGGGCGGTGCCCGACCGGGTCGCCTCCCGCCCGGTGTCCCCGGCCTTGATCCACGGTGTGACCGTACCCCCGGCGTCGGCGCGGATGCTCGACGCGATGTCGGACTACGGGGACTGAGGGGAGCTTTACCGGGAACCGTGCGCTCCCCCGCTGCGTCCCATCGCTGTCCCCCGTAAAGGGGATGCGGGATACGACCCGACAGTGGCCCGTTTCGGACCGGGCCGGGTCCCGTGGGACAGCTGTGCAGCCGAAGGAGCGATGCGGTGAACACCGAGCGACCCGACAACGACGACGACGCCAGGGAAGCGGGCGGCGCCGGATCCGCCGACACCCCGGAGGTCGAGGAGCGGGGTTCGGCGGACACCCCTGAGGCCGCCGAGGCCACAGGGGCTTCCGAGACGCCGGGTGATGACGCTCAGGCTTCTGAGGCGAAGGCGGAGGCCACGGACGACGCCGAGGCGACCGAGGCCGGTGGCGCCGAGGCGGCCGAGGCCGGGGAGGACGACGCGGTCCCGCCGGTCGAGGAGTCCAGCACATCGGAACCCGAAGCCGAGGAAGCCGATACCGATGGTGCCGGCGTCCAGGAAGCCGGCTCCGGCTCGGACCCGGAAGCAGACGCGGAAACGCCCCCCGCACCCCGCGGCGACCTCCCCCGCGAGGAAGAGCACCCGGTCCGTCCGGGCAGTGGGCGGTCGCGGACGCCCGCGATCATCGCCTCCGTGGCCGCCGCCGTGCTGCTGATCGGCGGTGGTGGGGCCTGGCTGGCAGCCAGCGCCTCCGGCGGATCCGAGGGTGGTGCGACGTCCGGCGCGCCCGGTGGGGACGACACTCCCCCGCCGCTCGCGCTCGACGGGTACTCGGAATCGACCTCGGGCGGTGGCAACGGCGTCGCACCCGGCGAGCCCAACCCCTACGGCGCCACCTACCGGGTCGACGGCCCGCTTCCGGACGGTCCCGGCGAAGCCCCGGTGTACCGGGCGCAGGGCACGGTCACCAAGGAGGACGTGGCCCGGCTGGCGAAGGCCCTCGGCGTCGAGGGGTCACCGGTGGCCCAGGGCGAGGCCTGGAAGGTCGGGGCAGGTCAGGACGGTTCCGGACCGAGCCTCCAGGTGAACAGGCAGGCACCGGGAGCCTGGACCTTCAGCCGGTACGCCCCGGGCACCGACAACTGCAAGGGCACCGACGCCTGCTCCGCTGAGCAGTCCGGCGGCAGCCCGGTGAGCGAGGCGGAGGCCGAGAAGGCCGCGGCGCCCGTGCTGAAGGCGGTGGGTCAGGACGACGCGAAGCTGGACGCCAGCCAGGTCATGGGCGCCCAGCGGGTGGTGAACGCCGCTCCCGAGGTCGGCGGACTGCCCACGCACGGCTGGACGACCGGGGTCACGGTCGGCTCCGACGGCGAGGTCGTCGGCGGCAGCGGTCAGCTGAAGACGCCGGTGAAGGGGGACACGTACCCCGTGGTCGGCGCGAAGAAGGCGCTGGAGCTGATGGAGGAGCGGCCGACGGGCGACCACCGCATGGGCATAGGCGGCTGCGCGCGCCCCGTGCCGCTGAAGGACCGGCTGGAGCAGCCCTGCGAGTCGCCGGCGAGCGGCGCTCCCGAGAAGGACGCCGTGACGGTGCAGGGCGCGGTGTTCGGGCTGGCCTCACACTTCGTGGACGGGCGGCAGGCGCTGGTGCCGTCCTGGCTGTTCGAGGTGACGGCGCCGGGCGCGAAGGACCCGTTCACGGTGACGTACCCGGCGGTCGACCCGAAGTACCTGGCCTCTCCCACGCCGAACGAGCCGAGTGACAAGCCGACGTCGGCTCCCGAGCCGCGTGACGTCAAGGTGGACGGCTACCGGGCCGAGGGCTCGGAGCTGACCGTGACCTTCGGGGGCGGGGTGTGCTCCGACTACGACGTCAAGGCGAGCGAGAGCGGGGGCGAGGTGAAGGTCACAGTGACCTCGACCCCGTGGCCGGACAAGGTCTGCATCCTGATCGCGAAGCAGTTCCAGCAGACCGTGCAGCTGGACGAGCCGCTCGGCGACCGCGAGGTCGTGGGCTCGAACGGCAAGGCGGTCCCGCTGGCCAAGGAGGGCGCGCGGCTGCCGGCTCCCCCGACGCGGGAGCGGTAGGGCAGCGCGAAGGCGGCGGCCCGGTCGGAGGGGGCCGCCGCCTTCGTCATGTCCGCGGCCGCGGGAAGCGGCTCGGCAGGCTCAGCTGAAGGAGTCGCCGCAGGCGCAGGAGCCCGTCGCGTTCGGGTTGTCGATCGTGAAACCCTGCTTCTCGATCGTGTCCACGAAGTCGATCGTGGCGCCGCCCAGGTACGGGGCGCTCATGCGGTCGGTGACGACCTTCACACCGCCGAAGTCCTTCTCCACGTCACCGTCGAGGGAACGCTCGTCGAAGAAGAGCTGGTAGCGCAGGCCGGAGCAGCCGCCGGGCTGGACGGCGACGCGCAGCGCGAGGTCGTCGCGGCCTTCCTGGTCGAGCAGTGCCTTGACCTTGGACGCGGCGGCGTCGGTCAGGATGATGCCGTCGGTGACGGTGCTGGTCTCGTCCGATACGGACATCTACATCTCTCCCGGGTTGTACGGAGACTGCTTGCCGACGGTTCCAACCGGCGGGGCCGCGGATTCATTCCGGGCCGGGCGCTCGATCTCGGCTCCTCTTCATGCTCGCACACCCGCCGGGAACCGGAAAACGGCTCTTTCCGGGCTTTCCCGGGAATGAACGGCGGCTCTCCGGGATTCACGTCACACAGACGCTATGGGCATCGTCAAAGTGACGTGAACCGGTTATGATAGATAGCGTCAATTCGACGAAAAGTCGCCGGAAACAGAAAGGGTGCGTGTCGTGACCACCGCCCAGACCCAGGAGCTCGACGTACAGCCGACGCCCCTCGCCCTGCTGCTCCTCGGCCGTGAGGCCGACCCCAGGAGCGAGCGCGGTGTGGAGTGTCCCGGCGACCTGCCCTCGCCGTCCGACCCGGACCTGGTGGAGCGCGCCCGCAAGGCGAAGGAGAAGCTCGGGGACAAGGTCTTCGTGCTCGGCCACCACTACCAGCGCGACGAGGTCATCCAGTTCGCCGACGTCACGGGGGACTCCTTCAAGCTCGCCCGGGACGCGGCGGCGCGTCCGGAGGCCGAGTACATCGTCTTCTGCGGTGTGCACTTCATGGCGGAGTCCGCGGACATCCTGACGTCCGACGACCAGAAGGTCGTCCTGCCCGACCTCGCCGCCGGCTGCTCGATGGCCGACATGGCGACGGCCGAGCAGGTCGCCGAGTGCTGGGACGTGCTGACCGAGGCCGGGATAGCCGAGCAGGTCGTGCCCGTCTCGTACATGAACTCGTCCGCCGACATCAAGGCGTTCACGGGCAAGCACGGCGGCACGATCTGCACCTCCTCGAACGCCAAGCGCGCCCTGGACTGGGCCTTCGAGCAGGGCGAGAAGGTGCTCTTCCTGCCGGACCAGCACCTCGGGCGGAACACGGCAGTGCGGGACATGGGCATGTCCCTCGACGACTGCGTCGTCTACAACCCGCACAAGCCGAACGGCGGGCTGACGGCAGACGAGTTGCGCGCCGCGAAGATGATCCTGTGGCGCGGCCACTGCTCGGTGCACGGCCGCTTCAGCCTGGACTCGGTGAACGACGTGCGCGAGCGCATCCCGGGCGTGAACGTCCTGGTCCACCCCGAGTGCAAGCACGAGGTCGTGGCCGCGGCGGACTACGTCGGCTCGACGGAGTACATCATCAAGGCCCTGGAGGCCGCGCCGGCCGGCTCCAAGTGGGCCATCGGCACGGAGCTGAACCTGGTCCGCCGCCTGGCGAACCGTTTCGCGCCCGAGGGCAAGGAGATCGTCTTCCTCGACAAGACGGTCTGCTTCTGCTCGACCATGAACCGCATCGACCTCCCCCACCTGGTCTGGGCCCTGGAGTCGCTGGCCGAGGGCAACCTGGTCAACCGCATCGAGGTGGACAAGGAGACGGAGGCGTTCGCGAAGCTGGCCTTGGAGCGGATGCTGGCGCTGCCGTAACCCTCGCCCGGCCCATCGTCACCCCGAGTGCGGTTTCCGCTCGGGGTCGGCGGGGTCGAGACTGAAGACGCCGCCGCCCGGTGTGGCCACGACCAGCGTCCGCCCGTTGACCAGCGCTTCGGGGCCGATGTCGCCAGGGGACAGCTCCAATTCGATACGCGGCGGTGTCTGCCACAGCGGTGTGCCCTCGCGTGCGTCGAAGGCCGCTATCCGGCCGTCGGGGCCTGCCACGTATACGACGCGCGTACGCGCGTCGTATACCGCCGCACCCGGCTGCGCCACGCCGCTCCGGGTCTGCCACAGCACACTGCCCGTCCAGGGCGACACGGCGGTCACCTCGCCGCCCGACGAGGTGAACCACACGGTGCTGCCGGCCAGGGTCGCGTTTCCGTGCAACTTCTCCGCCAGCTTCGTCATGGTGAGGGACCCCTTGTCCATCAGCACGATGTCGTCGTAGGCGGTGTCACCGCCCGGCCCCACCGTCCGGCTCCGCTTCAGGAAGACCAGGTGTCCGTCGTAGGCCCCGAGCAGGTCGGTGTCGTCCGCCGGTGTCGTGAGCCGCCGCGTCGAGCCGTCGGCGAGGTCCAGCGCGACGACGAGGGAGTCCTGGCGGTCCCCCTGCGACTGCGAGACGCACTCCAGGTACAGACCCCCGCCGGCCGGGGTGAGCAGGCAGGAGTGGCCCGCCGGGAGTGGGGCCGTCCAGCGTTCCGTGCCGGTGCGCGGCGAGTGCGCGGTCAGTGAGCGGCCGCTGCCGCCGTCCGGCAGCACCACAAGGCCGCCGACGACGACCGGGGCGGCGTGCACGTCGTTGACCGTACGCGACCACAAGCGATCGCCCGTCCTGGCGTCGAGCGCGACGACACTGGTCAGGTCGTCGTCGAACGAGCCCCGCGGGCCTACCTGCAGCACCAGCACGGTGTCGTCGCGGACCCCGAGGACGGTGGAGGAGTACGTCCCCTCACCGGTCCCGGCGGGTGCGGCGGCCCGCCAGACGGTCCTGCCGGTGCGCCCGTCCAGGCGTACGGGAAGAATCCGGTCGCCGCCGCAGTAGACCGCGCCCTCGTACACCTGGCAGCCCGGCCCGGGGGCATCGGCGTCGATGACGTCCAGGGCCTGCTTCGCGCCGCGCGGGGCCGACTCGTACACAGTGGTCTGCCAGGGCCGCCAGCTCTCCGGGCTTCCGTTGCCCGCCCGTCCCGGGCCGATCAGCGAATAGGCCGTCAGTGCGAGCACGATGGCACCGACCGTGCCGATCGCCGCCGACAAGGGCCAAGGGCGTCCGCGGGCCTTGATGTCCGTCGGGTCGGCCCCGCTCCCGGTGCGGGATGCCGACTCCTCCGGCCGCAGGATCACGGTGGACGAGTCGCCCGCCTCCGGCTCCGGCGGGGCAGTCGCGAGTTCCCTGGCCAGTTCGTCGAGTCCGGGCCGGCCCGCGGGGTCCTTGCTCAGGCAGCGCTCCAGGAGCCCGCGCAGCGGCTGCCCGACCTCCTCCAGCACGGGTGCGTCGTGAACCACCCGGTAGGCCGTCAGGTACGGGCTGTCCGCGTCGAAGGGGCCGCGGCCGGTCACGGCGTACACCAGCAGGGACCCAAGCGAGAAGACGTCCGACGCCGGGCCGACCGTACGGGCGTCGACGAGCTGCTCCGGGGACATGAAGGGCGGTGTGCCGATCATCTGGCCGGTCTCGGTCAGCGTCTGGTGGTTCTCCGCCGCGCGGGAGATGCCGAAGTCGATGACCCGGGGCCCGTCCTCGGCGAGCAGGACGTTGGCCGGTTTCAGGTCCCGGTGCACCACACCGGCCCGGTGGATGTCGCGCAGTGCCTCGACCAGGCCCAGTGCCAGCTCGCGTACTTCGGCGTCCGGGAGGGCTCCCCGGTCGCGGATCCGCCGGGCGAGCGAGGGCCCGGGCACGTACTGGGTCGCCATCCAGGGCCGCGCCGCCTCGGGGTCCGCGTCCAGGACCGGTGCGGTGAAGGCTCCGCTGACCTTGCGGACGGCCGCGATCTCCTGCCGGAACCGGGTGCGGAAGACGGCGTCCGCGGCGTACTGGGCATGCACCACCTTGATGGCCACGTCACGACCCGAACGCGCCCTGCCCCGATAGACGACGCCCATGCCCCCGGCCCCGAGCCGGTCGAGCAGCTTGTAGCCGCCGACCGACCTCGGGTCGTCGCTGTGCAGCGGCACGCCCGAATCCCCTTCCCCCGTAAAGCCGTTCAAGGCCCACAGGATACGTAACGGGACATGAGGGCGGCCGGGCACCGACCATGAGGTCCGGTGCCCGGCCGCCGCCGGATCAGGCCGTCACACGCCCGCGCGCTCCGGCTCCGCCGCGTCCGTGCGCTGGGCCGGAAGGCCCTTCTTCGCCGCGCGCTTCTTCGCCCGGCGCTCCTTGCGGAGTTCGACCATCGCGTACAGCGTCGGCACCAGGAGGAGGGTCAGCAGCGTGGACGTCACCAGGCCGCCGATCACGACCACGGCCAGCGGCTGGGCGATGAAGCCGCCCTCGCCGGTGATGCCGAGGGCCATCGGGAGCAGGGCGAAGATCGTCGCCAGGGCGGTCATGAGGATGGGCCGCAGACGGTGGCGACCGCCCTCGACCACGGCCTCGACGACGCCGTAGCCCTGCTTTCGGTACTGGTTGATCAGGTCGATCAGCACGATCGCGTTCGTCACCACGATGCCGATCAGCATCAGCATGCCGATCATCGCGGGGACGCCCATCGGGGTGCCGGTCGCCACCAGGAGGCCGATCGCGCCGGTGGCCGCGAACGGGATGGAGACGAGCAGGATCAGCGGCTGGACCAGGGACCGGAAGGTGCCGACCAGCAGCATGAAGACGATCGCGATGGCCGCGAGCATCGCCAGACCCAGGTTGGCGAACGCCTCCTCCTGGTCCTCGGAGACACCGCCGATCGACGCCGTGGCGCCGTCCGGGAGCTTCAGCGCGTTGATCTCGGACTGGAGCTTGGTGCTCACCGCGCCCGTGTTGTCGCCGGTCGGCTTCGCGGTGATGGTGGCCGCGCGCTGGCCGTCGATGCGGGTCATGGACACCGGGCCGTCGACCAGCTTGACCGTCGCGATGTCGCCGAGCTTCACCGCGCCGCCCAGGCGCAGGTCCTGAAGCTGCTTCAGCGTCTTGGCGGGCTTCGCCGAGCGGATGACGACGTCGCGCTCGGTGTCGTCCAGGACCGCCTTGGCCGCCGGGGTACCACGCACCGCCTGGGCGACGGCGGCGCCGAGGGTCTGGTCGTTGAAACCGGCCGCGGCGGCCTTGTCGTTGGCCTTCACCGAGATGCGCGGCACGCTGGTCGACAGGTCGCTGGTGACGTCCGTGACGTCGTCGAGCGAGGCGACCGTCTTGCGGACCTGTTCGGACGCCGTGCGCAGGACGCCGGCGTCGGCGGCCTTCACCACCACGCTGAGGTCCTGGGCGCCGAAGCCGTCACCGGCGGAGATGGTGGTCGTGCCGATGCCCTTCAGCCCGGCGAGGCCCTTCTCGATGCTGTCCTGGACGTCCTCGTACGACGCCGAGTCGTCCAGCATCACCTGGTACGAGGCCTGGTTGGTGTCCGTACCGCCGCCGAAGGCCGCCATGAAGCCGGACGAGCCGACCGTGACCTGGTAGTCCTTCACGCCCTCGGTGCCGGAGAGGAGCTGCTCGACCTTCCTGGCCTGGGCGTTGGTCGCCTCCAGGCTGGTGCCGGGCTTCAGCTCCTGCTTGACGGTGAGGACCTCGACCTCGCCCTGGTCGAAGAAGTTCGTCTTCAGCAGCGGCGCCATGCCGAACGTACCGACCAGGACGACGATCGCGATGGCCACGCTGGTGAGCCGGCGGCGGGTCGCGAAGCGCAGGACCGGGACGTAGATGCGCTGGAGGCGGCTCTTGGCCTCCTTCTCCTCGGCGAGCCTGCGGGCCTCGTCCGCGTCCTCGGGGGTGCCCTTCGGGGGCCGCAGGAACCAGTACGACAGGACCGGCACGACCGTAAGGGAGACGAGCAGGGACGCCAGCAGCGCGGCCGTGACCGTGAGGCTGAACGAGCCGAACAGCTCGCCCACCATGCCGCCGACCAGGCCGATCGGCAGGAACACGGCGACCGTGGTGAGCGTCGAGGACGTCACCGCGCCCGCGACCTCGCGG
This sequence comes from Streptomyces azureus, assembly GCF_001270025.1. Taxonomy (NCBI): domain Bacteria; kingdom Bacillati; phylum Actinomycetota; class Actinomycetes; order Kitasatosporales; family Streptomycetaceae; genus Streptomyces; species Streptomyces azureus. The sequence goes on from NZ_DF968215.1 coordinate 12,250, forward strand.
ACCGCGTTGAGGATGGCCGAGTTGCGCTCCTCGCCGTAGCCGAGGTGGCGCTTGATGTTCTCCAGGACCACGATCGAGTCGTCGACGACCCGGCCGATGGCGATGGTCAGCGCGCCCAGCGTCAGGACGTTCAGCGACAGGTCGCGAGTCCACAGCACGATCAGGGCGAGGACCACGGACAGCGGGATGGACACCGCCGTCACGAGGGTCGAGCGGATCGAGGCCAGGAAGACCAGGATCACCAGGACGGCGAAGAGCAGACCGAGCGCGCCCTCGGTGGTGAGGCCCTTGATGGACTTGGACACGGCCGGGCCCTGGTCGCTGACGACCGTGAGGGCCGCGCCGGAGCCGAGGTCCTTGCGGAGGTCGGGGAGCTTGTCCTGGACGGCGTCGGAGATCGCGACCGCGCTGCCGTCGCGGTCCATGGTCACGGCGACGGCGAGGCTGGGCTTGCCGTCGGTGCGGGTGATGGAGTCGGCCGGGGCCTCCTGCTGCTTCACCGTGGCGACGTCGCCGAGGCGCACCGGCTTGCCCTTGCCGGGCTCGCCCGTGACCATCAGGCCCTGGATCTGCTTCAGCGAGGTGAAGCCGCCGCCGACCTGGACGGTGCGGTTGGCGCCCCCCTCGTCGAAGGAGCCGGCCGGGACGGTCGCGCCGCCCGCCTGGAGCGCCTGGGCGAGGGACTGCGAGGTGAGGCCCGCCTTCGCCAGCTTCGCGTCGTCGGGGGTGACGGTGACCTGGAGGTCGCGCACTCCGTCGACGGTGACCTGGCCGACGCCGTCGATGCTCTTCAGGTCCGGCACGACGGTCTTGTCGAGCTGGTCGGCCAGGGCCTGCTGGTCCCGGTCGGAGGTGACGGCGAGGACGACGGTCGGGATGTCGTCCGTGGAACCGGCGACGACCTGCGGGTCCACGTCGTCCGGGAGCTGGACGCGGGCCCGGTTGACGGCCTGCTGCACATCGGCGACGAGCTGTTCGGTGCCGTTGCCGTAGTCGAAGGACGCCATGATCACGGCGTTGCCCTCGGTGGCGGTGGAGGTCACGCCGCTGATGCCGTCGACGGCTTCGAGGCTGTCCTCGATGGGCTCGACGACCTGCTTCTCGACCACGTCCGGGGACGCGCCCTGGTACGGCGCCAGCACGGACACCATGGGCAGTTCGATGGTGGGCAGCAGCTGCTGCTTGAGCTGGGGTATCGCGATCGCCCCGAAGACGAGCGCGATGATCGACATCAGCCCTATCAGGGCCCGTTGCGCGAGGCTGAATCTCGACAGCCAGGACATGGGTCAGGGTCTCTCTTCTGTTTAGCGGCAGAAGCGGCAGCGGGCGCGCAGATGAGCACCCGCCCTTACACCCTGAGCCATCGGCGAGGCCCGTTCCGTAGGCCCCAAGTCCCGTTCCTTATACGGCGCATACTCCGGCCGCAGTACGTCCGGTCGAGCTCACTCCACCCTTGGACGGACCAGGCCGGACTCGTACGCGATGACCACGAGCTGGGCCCGGTCCCGGGCGCCCAGCTTGGCCATGGCCCGGTTGACGTGCGTCTTCACCGTCAGCGGGCTGACCTCCAGCCGCGCGGCGATCTCGTCGTTGGAGTGGCCGCCCGCGACCTGGACCAGCACTTCGCGCTCCCGCCCGGTGAGCGAGTCGAGCCGCTCGCTGCGGGCCGGGTCGCGGTCGCCCGCGTCAGGGTCCTCCTGGGCGAGGAAACGGGCGATCAGACCGGTGGTGGCCGCCGGGGACAGCAGGGCCTGACCGCCGGCCGCGGTCCGGATGGCGGTCAGCAGTTCCTCGGGCTCGGCGCCCTTGCCGAGGAAGCCGGAGGCGCCCGCGCGCAGCGACTGCACGACGTAGTCGTCGACCTCGAACGTCGTCAGGATGACCACGCGGACGTCGGCGAGGTCGGGGTCGGCGCTGATCACGCGGGTCGCCGCGAGACCGTCGGTGCCGGGCATCCGGATGTCCATGAGGACGACGTCGGCGCGCTGCTCCTTCGTCATCCGTACCGCCTCCGCGCCGTCGGAGGCCTCGCCCACCACCTCCATGTCGGGCTCGGAGTCGACGAGCACACGAAAGGCGCTGCGGAGCAGCGCCTGGTCGTCGGCGAGCAGGACACGGATCGTCATGCGGGGTCCTCCCCGGGTGCGCGGCTCTTGACCGGCAGGATCGCATGGACACGGAAACCGCCGCCGTAGCGGGGACCGGTGGTGAGGGTGCCGCGCAGGGCGCTGACGCGTTCCCGCATGCCGAGCAGCCCGTGCCCGCCGCCGCTGCCCGGTTCGTCGTCCTCGCCGCTGCCGTCGTCCAGGACGGTGATCTCGATGTTGGGTCCGACCCGTACGACGCTGACCTCGGCCTTGGCCTGCGGCCCGGCGTGCTTCTGCACGTTGGTGAGGGCCTCCTGGATGATCCGGTAGGCGGCCAGGTCGACGGCTGCGGGGAGGGGGGTGCCCTGGTCGGCACGGGCGACCTCGATGTGCAGGCCGGCGTTGCGGAAGGTGCCCGTGAGTTCGTCGAGGCGGTCCAGGCCGGGGGCGGGTTCGGTGGGGGCCTCCGGATCGCCGGACTGTCTGAGCAGTCCGACGGTGGCCCGGAGCTCGTTGAGGGCGGAGCGGCTGGCCTCCCGGACATGGGCGAGGGCCTCCTTGGCCTGGTCGGGGCGCTTGTCCATGACGTGCGCGGCGACGCCGGCCTGGACGTTGACCAGGGCGATGTGGTGGGCCACGACGTCGTGCAGGTCGCGGGCGATACGCAGGCGCTCCTCGGCGACCCGGCGGCGGGCCTCCTCCTCGCGGGTGCGTTCGGCGCGTTCGGCGCGTTCGCGTATGGCCTGGACGAAGGCGCGGCGGCTGCGGACCGCGTCGCCGGCGGTGGCGCCGATGCCGGTCCAGGCGAAGATCGCTAGGTTCTCCTGGGCGTACCAGGGCAGGCTGCCGGCGGCCATGGCGGAGCCGGTCAGCACGGTCATGGTGAGCAGGCCGACGCGCCAGGTGGTGGGGCGGTCGGTGGTGGAGGCGACGGTGTACAGGGCGATGACCGCGGACATGGCGACGGGGGCGCGGGGGTCGCCGGTGACGGACTCGATGACGGAGACCGTGCCGGTGAGGCAGAGGACCGTCATCGCGGCGCGGCGACGGAAGACCAGTGCGGCGGCGCCGAGGGCCATGAGGACGAGGCTGAGGAGGTCGGGGGTGCGGAGGGCCCAGCTGACGCTGTCACGGTGGCGGGGCTCGACGAACGACCCGGCGACCATGCAGACCAGGACGCCTGCGGCCAGGACCGCGTCCATGGCCAGGGGGTGTGCCTTGGCCTGGCATTTGACCCGCTGGAGGGTGCTCACGGGGGTTTACGGTAGCTGGGCGGGGTGCGCGGGGGTATGGGGGTCGGGCGAGAGGTTCTCGGGGGCAGAACAGAGGCACGGCGCTTGCGCGACCCTGCTCTGCGGGGTGCCGCCGCGCCCGCCCTCCCCCAAGCTCTCGGCTTCGCTCGAGCAGGGGGACCCCCATCGCCCCAGGCGGCACGAACGCCCGCGGTTACGCAATTCAGCCCGGAATCAGGCCGTCGTCGCTCAGCAGCTCCCTGACTTCCTCCAGGGTCGCGTCCGGGGACGGGAGGATCAGTTCCGATGGTTCCAGGGAGTCGTCGGGCAGGGGTTCCCCCAGGTCTCTGACCCTGCTCAGCAGGGCCTGAAGGGTGCGGCGGAAGCCGGGGCCGTCGCCGTTCTCCATTTCGGCCAGGAGTTCGTCGTCCAGCTTGTTCAGTTCGGCGAGGTGGCCGTCGGCCAGCCTCACCTGGCCCTCCCCCATGATCCGTACGATCATGTCGCCCTCCTAGGCGTGGGCCCCTACTGCTTGTCGAAGCGCGGGGTGTCCTGCGGCTGCTGCTGGGACTGCTGCTGGTTCGTGCCGCCTTCGAGGGCCTGCTGCCCGCCGCTCGAGCCGCCGGCCAGCTCGGCCTTCATGCGCTGCAGTTCCAGCTCTACATCCGTACCACCGGAGAGCCGGTCCAGCTCGGCTTGGAGATCGTCCTTGTGCATGCCGGAGGGGTCCTCCAGGGCACCGGAGGCGAGAAGCTCGTCGATGGCGCCGGCGCGGGCCTGGAGCTGGGCCGTCTTGTCCTCGGCGCGCTGGATCGCCAGGCCGACGTCGCCCATCTCCTCGGAGATGCCGGAGAAGGCCTCGCCGATGCGGGTCTGCGCCTGGGCCGCCGTGTACGTCGCCTTGATCGTCTCCTTCTTCGTACGGAAGGCGTCGACCTTGGCCTGGAGCCGCTGGGCCGCCAGGGTGAGCTTCTCCTCCTCGCCCTGGAGCGTCGCGTGCTGGGTCTCCAGGTCGGTCACCTGCTGCTGGAGGGCGGCCCGGCGGGACAGCGCTTCGCGGGCCAGGTCCTCACGGCCCAGCGCGAGCGCCTTGCGGCCCTGGTCCTCCAGCTTGGTGGACTGGGACTGCAACTGGTTCAGCTGGAGCTCCAGACGCTTGCGCGAGGTCGCCACGTCGGCGACACCGCGGCGGACCTTCTGGAGCAGCTCCAGCTGCTTCTGGTACGAGTAATCGAGGGTCTCGCGCGGGTCCTCGGCCCGGTCAAGGGCCTTGTTCGCCTTCGCGCGGAAGATCATCCCCATACGCTTCATGACACCGCTCATGGGCTTCGCGCGCCCCCTTCTGACCGACTCCGGCTCCAGCTCCTGCGACAGAACCCACAGTACGGGCCCTGCATCCATTACCGCACTGTTCGGGGACGGATGCGCTCATCCCCAAGGACGACTGAGCACGCTCCCGCTCCGGCGTAGGGAGTAGGTGGCCCCCGGGGTCACCGGGGATACCCCCGGTTACCGAAGCCGTACATCCCGGGAACGACCGGGTGCGTACACAACGTCCCCTCTGTCCCCTTACAGACGACTGGTGTTGCCGGATCGTTCCCCACGGGACTGGGGTCCATGCCCGGGAAGCCCTTACCCTTGGGTTTTGTGTTCCGTAGCCGTGCGAAGGATGAGAAGGCCCAGGCAGCCGACAAGGCGCCGGTGAACTTCTCCAAGCAGCCCCGCGACCCGCAGGCCCCGAAGGGCAGGCCCACGCCCAAGCGCAGTGAGGCCCAGTCCCAGCGCCGCAGCGTCGCCAACACGTCGATGACGCGGAAGGAGGCCGCCAAGCGGCAGCGCGAGGAGCGCCGCAGCGCGCTGGAGCGCCAGCGCCAGGCGCTGGCGAGCGGCGACGAGCGCTACCTGCCCGCGCGTGACAAGGGACCGGTCCGCCGGTTCGCGCGCGACTTCGTCGACTCGCGGTTCAACATCGCGGAGTTCTTCCTGCCGATGGCCGTGGTCATCCTCGTGCTGAGCATGGTGCGGGTGGCGGCGCTGCAGAACATCGCGCTGCTGCTGTGGCTCGTGGTGATCGTGCTGATCGTGCTCGACTCGTTCGTCACGGCGTTCCGCCTGAAGAAGCAGCTCAGCGAGCGCTTCGCGGACGAGAACAAGCGCGGTGCGGTCGCCTACGCCCTGATGCGCTCTCTCCAGATGCGCCGGCTCCGGTTGCCGAAGCCGCAGGTCAAGCGCGGAGAGCGGCCCTGACCGCGACGTCGTTCTCCGGGGGCGCGGCGGATGCCTGGCTGGACAAGCTGGGCGGGCTGCGCGATGTCGTCCGGCAGGAGCTGGTGGCCCGGCAGCTGGACGAGCAGATAGTCGGGCGCTTCCCGGTCGGGAAGCGGCTGCGGGTGCTCGACGTGGGCATGGGCCAGGGCACGCAGGCGCTGCGGCTGGCCCGGGCCGGGCACCAGGTGACCGGTCTGGAGCAGGACGCGAGGATGATCGCCGTGGCCCGGGAGTCCCTCGCCGGGGAGCCGGAGGGCATCCGGGAGCGGATGCGGATCATCGAGGGCGACGGCCGGGACACCGGCGTGCACTTCCTGCCGGGCAGTTTCGACGTGGTGCTGTGCCACGGCGTCCTCATGTACGTGGAGGAGCCCGACCCGCTGCTGGCGGGCCTGGCCCGGATGCTCGCGCCGGGCGGGCTGCTGTCCCTGCTCGTGCGCAACGGGGACGCGCTCGCGATACGGCCGGGGCTGTCCGGCGACTGGGCGGGCGCGCTGGCCGCTTTCGACACGACCGCTTACCGCAACCGCCTGGGGCTGGACGTACGGGCCGACCGGCTGAAGGACCTGACGGCGACGCTCGCCGGGATCGGGGCGCCGCTGCACGCCTGGTACGGGGTGCGCGTGTTCACGGACACGGCGGCGGACGGCGCCGAGGTCCCGGCCGACGTGGAGACGCTGCTCGCGGTGGAGGAGAAGGCCGGGCGGACGGATCCGTACCGCGGGGTGGCGGCGCTGCTGCACCTGTGCGGCGTACGGGGCTGACCGCCACCCCGGCGGAGTGGGCGAGGGCCGTCCGCCGGCCCCCGCCCCGGGCTCACGCCTCGGTCGCGTGCAGGCTCATCGGCCCGTAGATCTCCGTGGCGTCCTCGAACAGCCGCACCTGGTCGGCACCGCCTTCCAGCAGGGCCTTCCAGTGCTCCCCGATCCAGGACTCGGCGTCCCCCTGGGTGGGGAACTCCTCCGGCGGCACCGCGGGCTGGACCTCCGTCCCGTCGGTCTTCTCGAACCGCCACGTCCATGCCGCCATGTACGCCTCCCATGTGTGTGAGCACACTGCACAGCGAAAGCCGGATCTTGGTCCGGCTCCTGACCAGAGCCTATGCGCTCCGCGGAGTGTGCCGTCAGAGGACTGCGGGTGACCACTTTCGCGCGGGTTCTCACGTACGAACTCGTACGGACCCCCTCCAGGGGCTCCATACGGCGCTCCGTACGGGCTCCAGGCGCGCAGGAGCCGCGCGAGCACGCGAAAATCGGTGCGTGGAACTCACTCTCCTCGGCACCGGCGCCCCCGCGGGACTCCCCCGCCCCGACTGTCCCTGCGCGGCCTGTGCGGCCGCCCTCGGCCCTGACGCGCGGGCGGCCACAGCGCTGCTCCTGGACGGGGCGCTGCTGCTCGACCTGACGCCCGGAGCCGCGTTCGCGGCGGCGCGGGCGGGCCGTTCCCTGACCGGCGTACGGCAGGTGCTGCTGTCGCATCCGCACGACGGGCCTGCGGTCGAGGTGCCGGCCGGGCTGCCGCAACCCGGACGGGTGCCGGACGGACGGGAGTTGACGCTGCTGACGGGGCACCGGGTGCGGGCGGTGGCGATGGACGCGCCGGGCACGGGGTACGCGGTGACCGGGCCGGACGGGCAGCGGCTGCTCTACCTGCCGCCGGGCGGGGCGCCGGCGGGGCTCGAGGAGCCGGCCGAGTCGTACGACATGGTGCTGACGGACGTCGTAGGGCGGCCGGACGCGCTGGCGAAGCTGCGGGCGGTGGGTTCGGTGGGGCCGACGACCGATGTGATCGCCGTCCATCTGGACCACGACGTGCCGCCCGGGCCGGAGCTCGGGCGGCGGCTCGCGGCGGCCGGGGCGCGGGCCGTGCCGGACGGGACGACGCTGGCGGTGGGGGCGTACGAGGACGTGCCGGACGTGCCGCGGCGGACGCTGGTGCTGGGCGGGGCCCGGTCGGGCAAGTCGGTGGAGGCCGAGCGGAGGCTGGAGGCCTTTCCGGACGTGCTGTACGTGGCGACGGGCGGGTCGCGCAACGGGGACACCGAGTGGTCGGCGCGGGTTGCCGCGCACCGGGAGCGGCGGCCGGGGTCGTGGCGGACGGTCGAGACGTGCGATCTGGTGCCGTTGCTGAAGGAGGAGGGGCCGCCGTTGCTCATCGACTGTCTGTCGTTGTGGCTGACGGATGCGATGGATGCCGCGGGGGCGTGGGACGACGCGGTGTGGGCGGAGCGGGGGGAGAAGGCGTTGCGGGAGCGGGTGCGGGAGTTGACGGAGGCGGTGCGTTCTACTCGGCGGACCGTTGTCGCCGTGTCGAACGAGGTGGGGTCGGGGATCGTGCCGTCGACCGCGTCGGGGCGGCGGTACCGGGATGAACTCGGGCGGTTGAACGCGGGGTTCGCGGACGAGTGTGAGCATGTGCTGTTGGTGGTGGCGGGGCAGGCGGTGGTGCTGCGGGGGTGAACCGTGCCCGGCGTCTGGGCTGGGGCCGGGTGGTGCGCGGCTCGGCACGACGAGGTGCCGCCGCGCCCACCCGTGCCGCCCTCAGCCGGCACGAATGCCCGCAGCTCAGCCCGCGGCCAGGGCGGGTTTGCGGGCGATCAGGCGGTACGTGTTCGCGAAGCGGGTGCGGCGGGCCAGTGGGGCGATGAGGTGGTCTGCGACCGCTGCCAGGGCCACCAGGGGGATGCCCGCTCGGAGGAGGGCCGTGCGGGTGTGGTGGTGGAGCGGGGGCGGGGGGGTCGCTCGCCAGGGG
>NZ_DF968216.1:0-129927 GCF_001270025.1 Streptomyces azureus
ACGGCGACACCGCCGCACGGGACCGCCTCCCGGCCGACGCGGCCGGCTCCAACACCAGGTGGGAAGCCCAGCTGGGTGACTCACCCGGCGGCCCGGCCGCCTACACCCTGGTGGCCCAGCACAGCGGCAAGGCCGCCGACCTCTACGAGGCCTCCACCGCCGCCGGCGCCCGGCTCGTCCAGTGGACCACCAACAGTCGCCCCAACCAGCAGTTCGAATTTGTGGACGCCGGCGACGGCCACGTCCGCGTCAAGGCCCGGCACAGTGGCCTGTTCCTCCAGCCCACGGGCACGGCGAGCGGCGCGGACGTCGTCCAACAGGCCGGCACCGGCGCCACCGGCCAGCAGTGGCGCGTGGTCGACCACGGCGGTGACGTGATCAGCCTCGTCAACCGCGAGTCCGGCCTGGCCATGGATGTCTGGGAGTACTCGACCGCCGACGGCGCCCGCATCGCCCAGTGGACCTACACCGGCAACCCCAACCAGCGCTTCACCCGCCGCCGCGTCTGACCCGAGACCTGTCGGAGCACCGCTCGGGCGCCAGGACGAGCGGTGCCCCGACCTGGCGCCGACGACCCTTCGCGACCACATTGGATGGGCCTCTTCCACGATGCGACCTCACCGCGACGTCCGCGCAGACGCCGCCGCATTCATCCCCGTCGGCGCAATGATCGCGGACCCGATCGCGCACCCGGGCCGGGCAAGGGCGTCGGCCCGGCGGGCGGTGCCGCCGTCAGCCGCTTCGTCTGGGGCCCTGGCTGTTGGACGTCCGTCCGAGCCTCCTCGTCGAAGAGATGATGCCTTGATATCCGCTGCGGCTCGGCCGGCAACCGCCGCGGTGGGCGGGCCGCCGGATGGCTCAATCAGGGCTGGAAGGGCATCGTCCAGCAGTTGGACGCGGCCCGTTCGCCCTTCAGACGGTCGGTGAGCCAGGAGATCGCCGCTCCCTGGTCGGTGATGAGAGGGGCGAGATGGTTGGTGAGAATCCTGTCGCCGAGGTTGGGCAGGTCGACGGCCTCGTAGGTGACATTGCCGCCCTTGCGGCACCAGTCCACGGCCAACTGACGGGCCTGGCGGTGCGGAACAATGTCGTCGTGGATGCCGGTGGCCACGCGGACCGGGCCGACCGGCTTCAGCGTCCCGATGTGCTGATCGTCGAGGACGGCCTGGGCGCGGGGCTCGGCGGCGATGATGTCGGCGATGGATGTGCCGCTGGTCGTCCACGCCGTGCTCCGGGTGAAGCCGTAGCGGAGGATGGCGTCGCCGACGCACATGGTCGACGTGTCGGCGAGAGCCTTGCGTCCGGCGTCGTTGAGCTTCGCATCGAGGAGCGCGCGCAGGTCGGGGTAGGACTGGACGAAGCCGTTGATCGACCAGCCCAGGGCGCTGACCAGGGCGCTCCCGTCGATCCCCTTCATGGTGGCGGTCAGGTCGGCGGGCGGCGCGCCCGCGTAGGTTCCGGCCAGTTGGACGTCGGGCGCGTAGGTGGGCTGAAGTTCGGCCGCTGACGCGGTGGCGCCGCCGCCCTCGCTGTAGCCGTACAGGCCGACGCGGGAGCCTGCGGTGAGGGACGTGCCGGGGAGGGCGCGCGCCGCACGGACGGCGTCCAGCACCGCGTGCCCCTCGTCCAGGCGGTTGACGTAGGTGTGCAGACGGTCGGTGGCGCCCAGGCCGACGTAGTCGGTGACGACGACGGCCGCTCCGGTGGCGAGGAGACGGTAGATCGCCAGGTTGTCGTAGGCGACGGACAGGGTTTCCCCGCTGATGGTGAGCGGGTGTTGCAGGGCGAACGAGGGCGCGCACTGGTCGCCCTGGCCCATGGTCCCGGAGGCCACCGCCACCAGGGGGCGGGGCCCGTCGCCCGTCCACTGCGCCGACGGCTCGATGTAGGCGCCGGTCACCGCGACGGCCCGGCCGCTGGAGTCGGTGGACTTGTACATCAGGCGGGTGGCCTTGCCCGGCAGCGAGCGGCCGTCCAGGCCGGGCAGCGAGATTCCCAGGGGGAGGGGCTCGTGCCGCATCAAGGCGCCGTTGGCAGTGGGCAGTTGGGCGGGCGGGGTGTAGAAGGCCGGGATGGTGACTCCCCGGGACACGACAGGTTCGGTGCCGGTCCCGGTGGCGTCGGCCGGGGCCGCGCCGACGCAGACGCAGGCCACAGTGGCGATCGCGGCGGCGGTCAGGCGGCTGACTGTGGAACGCGGACGGATTCTGTAACGGCTCACAGGTCACTCCTCGCACTGCTTCGTTGCAGGGTGCGGGAAAACTAGCACTGTTAGTTAAATCCGGTAGCGTCCGATGAAGTTACGTTACGGTAACTTCTGCCGGAGCAGGCCACTCCTCGTGTTCGGGCAGATGCTCTACGCCGTGCCCACGTCAGTCGGAACGTCCGGATCGTGCCGCTCGACGTCAGTACCCCGATGTGGATGCGCGGCCCCGGCTACGGCAGCGCCGCCTTCGTCATCGAGACCGCGATGGACGAACTCGCCTACAGGCTCGGCATCGATCCGATCGAGCTGCGGCTGCGCAACGAACCCGGCGTGGACCCGTCGACGCAGCAGCCCTTCTCCACCCGGCGGCTGCGCGAGTGCTTCCGCGTCGCTGCCCGCGAGTTCGGTCGGCACCGACGGGACCCCAGGCCGCGCTCCCGGCGGGACGGCGACTGGCTCATCGGCACCGGCGTGGCCACGGGCTGCTACGACGTCTTCCGGGGACAGGCCCACGCCCGGCTCGATGCCGACGGCGCCGCAGTCGTCCAGTCCGCGACCCACGACGTGGGTACAGGCACCTACACGTCCATGACCCAGATCGCCGCCGACGCCCTGGGCCTGCCCGTACGCAGCGTCGAGTTCCGGCTCGGCGACTCCACCGTGCCGCAGGCCCCGCCCCAGGCTCGAGTCCGGACCTCACTGGTCACCGGGCGGCCCATGTGAGGACATCTCTGTCCTCCTGTTGTCGGACGTGCTTCGCGGATGATGCAACGCCTCGAACTGGGCCTGGAGGCTCCGAGTGAGGCACTCGCCCAGGAGTCTGGGAGGAACGTCCTCACACGGATGGACGAGCGGGCGTCCCGGGGCCGGCGCAACCGAACCCAGGTCTCCCCGTCGGTCGTCGACGGGATCCCAGGTCACACGTCCCGCCCACTCGCGACCGGCGATCCTGGTCGCGCGGGCCGGGGTCGCGTGAGCTGCTCGACCCGGTCGTGGAGGCGCTCCACATGCAGCTCGGACTCCGGCTTCATCAGGACGCTGCGGAGAATGCGCGCGCCCTCGGCGTCCGCGGTGACCTTCGGGTGGCGGGCGGTGAAGGCCTCGCGGTCGGCCTTGAGGGTGCTGAGGAACACCGGCTCGGGGCCGGACATGCCGTCGGCGAGGACGCGGGCCGACGCCGCGTCCACGGCGGTGAGGGTGGCCGGGTCCACTGCGGGGAAGTAGGTGACGATGTCCAGCTCGGGCTGCTGGTACAGCTCAAGGGCGTCGGATGCGCGGATCAGCTCGGCCCAGCGCAGGGCGGCCCGGCGGCCTGCCCCCGAGGACGCGGCCGAGGCCGTCGGGGGTGGGCGGGAGGAGCTGGAAGGTGAGCCACAGCGCGGCGGCCGAGGCGCCGGCGCGGGAGCATTCCAGGCTGATCTCGCCGAGATGGAGGTCGGTGGAGGTGAAGTAGGTGTAGGGCGAGTCGTGGAGGTAGAAGCGGCCCACCTCGGGGTCGCGGAAGAGGACGGCGCCGCAGCCGTAGGGCTGGAGTCCGTGCTTGTGCGGGTCGACGACGATCGAGTCGCACCGGGCGATCGCCCGCCAGGGCTCCGGGGTGATTCCCTCGGGGCCGGCGGTTCCCGCGAGCAGCGTGAAGAAGCCGCCGTAGGCGGCGTCGACGTGGAGCCGGACGCCGTAGCGGTCCCTGAGGGCGAGGGCGGTGTGGATCGGGTCGACGGTTCCGAGGCCGGTGGTGCCGGCGGTGAGGACGACCGTGCCGACTTCTCCCGTGCGCAGTGTCTCTTCGAGGGCGTCGAGACTGATGCGGCCGCGGTCGTCGGTGGGGATCGGGTAGCCCTTCATGCCCAGGACGTGGCACATGCGGCCGTGGGTGTAGTGGGCGTCGGCACTGTAGGCGACGCCCCGGCCGGGGTGGAGTTCGCGGGCGACGAACAGGGCTTCGAGGTTGGCGATCGTGCCGCTGGTGGTGAGGTGGCCGAGGTGGGTGTCGTAGCCGAACATCGCGGCGAGCTGCGCGACGGCCTCGCGTTCCATGCGGGCGGTGGCGGGGCCGCCGTCCAGGGCGTGGTTGTTCGGGTTGATCAGCATGGTGGTGAGGTAGCCGACCACGGCCGCAGGGTGTGAGGGCTTGAGCATCTGTCCCGCGTAGTGCGGGTGGAAGAAGGGGTAGTTGTCCGTCAGCCGCCCCGTGAACTCCTCGAAGGCGGCGGCGAAGCGGTCGTCCTCGACGAGTAGGGACGGGTGCCGCTCGTAGGGCCCGAAGGTGTCGGCCCACTGCTGTATCGCGTCGTTGGCCTGGCCGAGCCAGTGCTGAAGGTCCACTGATCTCCCTTTCTGTCGCCTTGCCGAGGCGGTGGAGGGCCACCATAAGATGTTGTTGACTGCTCAGCAATTGATTGCTCAGTAGTTGAGGTAGCAGTTGGTGAGAAGGCAGTAAAGTAGGCCGGGTGAACACCGTGAACCGGGACAGCTACGAAGCCGCCCGCGCCGCAGGCAGCCGGCTCGTGCACGACTTCGGGCTGCTGATCAAGGCCGCGACCCGCCTGGAGCAGCGGATCGACACGGCGCTGCGCAAGGAGTGCGAGATCAGCCACACGATGTTCGAGGTCCTCATCCGCCTCTGCCGACGGCCGGACGAGCAGGTGTCTCAGCGCCGGCTGGCCGACGACCTCACGCTCACCAGCAGCGGCGTCACCCGCCTGGTCGACCGCATGGAGGGAGCCGGGCTGGTGCGACGCGTGCCGGCCCCGGGGGACCGCAGAAGCGTCCTCGTCGAGTCGACCGATCACGGCCGTACGGTGTTCCTCCGGGCCGCCGCCGTCCACGCGCAGGTCGTCGAGCGCTACTTCGTCGCGCCGCTGGACCCCGACGACTACGGACGGCTGACCGGCTCACTCGGCGAGATCGACAAGGCCCTGCGCGACACCTGACCTCGTCACGTGCGGGGCGCCGCCGCTCCCCGCGCGTCCAGCACCAGCACCGCGACGTGCAGGGACGTGCACTGCAGGCCCGACTCCAGATCGCAGCCGAGGAGCCGTTCGATGGTGTGGAGACGCTGGTAGTACGCCTGCCGGGACATGCCGGCCTGTTTCGCCGCCACCGACTTGTTCCCGGCCGCCGTCAGATAGGCGCGCAGTGCCGGGAGCAGGTCGCCGCCGTTGCGGTCGTCGTGCTCGATGAGTCGGGTGAGCTGCCGTTCCGCGTACCGCTGGAGGCGGATGTCCTCCCGCAGGACGCCCAGGAGTTCCGGCAGCTGGACGTCGGCGGGGACGTAGAACCAGCGGTCGGGCGAGGCGGGCGTGATGGCCTCGGCCGTCTGCTCGGCCTCCTGCCACGACCGGGCGATCCCGGAGAGGTCGGTCACGCCGGGGCCGACGGCGACGACGGCCTCCGGGCCGAGCTCCTCGCTGCAGAGACGGCCGATCCGCTCGGCGACCGGCTGCCAGGCGCTGGCCTGCGCCAGCGCGAGGAGTACGCCGATCCGGCCAGGGGCCGTCTCGCCGACCAGGGCGCGGATGCCGGTCTGCGCCATCGCCTTCGCGATCCGTTCGTCGAGGTGCTCACCGGTGCCGGTGTACGTGTGGCGGATGACGACGGCGAAGAGGCGGTGCCCGAGGGTCGGCAGCCCCAGTGCCTCGGCGCGGGCGCGGGCGTCCGCGGGGGAGCGGAAGCGCCGCTCGTACAGGTCCCGCAGCACGGAGCGGTGGGCCCGGCGCTCCCACCAGGCCGCCCCGGCCAGCCGCGCCATGCTCAGGGCGACCGCCGCGCGCTCCAGGACCAGGACGTGTTCCGGGTCGGGCTCCGGGTTCAGCCGGCCCTCCAGCAGGACCAGCCGCCCCCACGGCCCCTGGTGGTCCTGCACGGGCGCGATCAGCCACCCCTCCGGGCCGCTCGGCGTGATCTTCTCCGGGGTCGGGGCGGCCCGGGAACGCCGGGACCAGGCCGACACCACCGGCTCGTACGGCCGGCCGAGCAGTTCGCACATCAGGACCCGGTGGGTGAGATCCTCCAGCACCACGGGGGCCCCGGTGAGCTCCGCGGTGGTGTGCACCAGTTCCTCGGGGTCCGCGCGCCGCAGAGTCAGGGCGGTGAAGATGTCCTGGATGTCCCTGCCGCGGCGCAGCAGCGCCCCCTGGGCGTCGAGGATGAGCGCGTGCACCGTCTGAGTGACGTCGATGAACCGGACGCCGCGGGCCAGCTCGACCAGCGGCACCTCACGGGCACGGCAGGCCGCCACCAGCTCGTCGGGCACCTTCCGGTACCGGTAGCCGAGCTCCACGATCAGGCCGGCCGCGCCGACGTCGGCGAGCTGGTCGACGTATCCGCGCAGCTCGGAGGGGTCCTCGGGATAGGGCATGCCGGTCGTCAGGACCAGCTCGCCGCCCTCCAGGAAATCGGCGGGGTTGAGCAGTTCGGTGACGTGCACCCAGCGCACCGCACGGTTCAGTTGTGACCCACCGGCCAGCACGCGCGGCATCCCCTCGGCCAGCACGGGGAGGCGTAGAACCTCCGTGATCGTCGGGAAGTGCCCGGTTGCGGGACGTCTGGGCGGCATAGAGAGTGCTTTCGTCCGAAGGGTCGGGGGTCACCTTTGCACCGGCACATCACCGTGGCAAGAGGGGGAAAGGTACTTTCCGTGGTCGGCCCGCTCGCCGTGACAGATCGTCTCGATAAGGCGCCATGGCGGAACAGAGTGTGGGTTGACCTGCATGTTCGCCGGGGTCGAGAGTGAACGCCATCCCCAGAGGGACCGAATCGGAAGGGTCCGCACGGTGTCCGCACCGTGTGGGGACACCACTGACACCCAGCCCGCACCCGGCGAAAGGAAGACCTCATGCGCATCCCGAAGCGGGTCGCCGTGATCGGTGCCGGCAGCATGGGCAGCCAGGCCATGTGGCGACTGGCCGCCCGCGGAGCCGAGGTCATCGGCTACGACCGGTACGCGCCGGGTCACGACCGCGGCGCGGCCGGGGGCGAGACCCGCATCTTCCGCGCCGTGCACCTCGGTGACCCCGGGTACATTCCGCTGCTGCGGCTCGCCGACCGGATGTGGGACCGGCTCCAGCGCGAATCCGGCTTCTCGCTGCGACGCCGCAGTGGATGCCTGGTGATGGGTGAGACCGCCTCGCCGTCGATGCGCCTCCTCCTCTCCGCCAGCTCCACCCACCGGCTGGACCACGAGGTACTGGACCGGGAAGAACTCGCCCGCCGCTACCCCCAGCACCGCCTCCCGGACGGGCACACCGCCGTCCTCGACCGCGAGGGCGCCATCATCAGGCCCGAGGCGTCGATCCAGGCCGCCGCCGCCCGCGCCGAGCAACTCGGCGCCCGGCTGCACCGCTACACCCCGGTGCGGGAGATCGCCCCCGCGGCGGGCGGCGGGGTGCACATCGTCACCGACCAGGGCACGGACCACGTCGACACCGCCGTGGTGACCGTGGGCCCCTGGATCAACACCCTGCTCCCGGCCCTGCCGCGGTCCGTGGACATCCGCCGGCTGATCAGCTCCTGGCATCTCCCCACCCGCCACGACTGGTTCGCGGGCGGCGCCCCCGCCTTCGTACGCAGCACACCCCATGACTGCTACGGACTCCCGTCACCCGACGGCATCTCCGTCAAGCTGGGCCTCTCCTTCGCCCGCTATCTGCCGGTACCCGACCCCGAACGGCTCGACCGCACGGTCCGCCCGGATGAACTCGCCACCTTCCGCGAGCTCATCGGCGAGCTGATGCCCGACCTGAACCCCGACCCCATCAGGCTGTCGGTCTACATGGAGGGCTACACCGACTCCGGAAACCCGCTCGTCGGCCGCCTCCCCGGCGAGGACGACATCATCGTCATGGCCGGATTCTCCGGCAGCGGCTTCAAACTCTCGCCCGCCATGGGCGAGATCGCCGCCGACCTGGCACTCGACGGCACCACGGAACACCCCATCGACTTCCTCGCTCCGGCAGGAGTCGGCGCCGCCTGATACCCGGCGACGCCGACGGCAGCGCCCCCGCCCCGACATCTCTGTCATGGGCATGCCCGAAGAGGCATGCACCGGCCGTAACCAGTTCCCCTGAGCCAAGACAGGAGCATCCTCATGCCCATTCCCTCGCTTCAGTTCCGCCCGAAGTACGTCTCGTTCGACTGCTACGGCACGTTGATCGAGTGGCCGATGACCCCCATCACGCGTGAACTCGTCGGCGACCAGATCCCCGCCGAGCAGTGGGACCAGTTCGTGCGGGAGTTCCGCGGCTACCGCTACGACCAGGTCCGCGGCGAGTTCTACCCCTACGAGCAGGTGCTGCAGGACTCCTTCGAGCGGGTCTGCCGCAAGTGGGGTGTGAAGGCGGCGCCGGACGCGGGCAAGCGGTTCGCCGACGGCGTCCGCAGCTGGGGCCCGCACGCGGACGTGCCGGAGCCGCTGAAGAAGATGGGCGAGCACTACAAGCTGGTGATCCTGTCCAACGCCGAGGACGCCTTCCTGGAGGAGAGCGTGCCCCGGCTCGGGGCGGACTTCCACGCGGTCTTCACCGCGGAGCAGGCCGGCTACTACAAGCCCCGGTACGCCGCGTTCGAGTACATGCTCGACCAGCTCGACGCCTCCCCCGAGGACTTCGTACACGTCGCCTCGCACACCCGCTACGACCTGATGCCGATGCACGACATGGGCTTCCGCAACCTGATCCTCCTGGACCGCGGATACGACCCGGTGACCCACGGCTACGACTACGTGACGGTGAAGTCCCTGGACGAGCTCAACCGCATGCTCGGCATCTGAACCCTCCACCCCTCCGTACGGGACCCGCACGCCCCCGCATCACGGATTCCCCGTACCCCCAGCGATCTCCAGGAGCTTTGCCATGGAAGGCAACCGGATAGGACGCAGAACCGTACTCCGCACCGCAGGCGCTCTGGCCGCTGCCTCGGCAGTGACCGGATGCGGCAGCCTCATGGGCAACGGCGAAAGCCGCAGCTCGTCGGGCGGCGGCGGCAAGAAGCGGCTCGTCGTCAGCAACAGCGGTGGCGCCTACAACGACGCCCTCACCAAGGCGATCTACGAGCCGTTCGCCAAGGAGACCGGCATCACGGTCACCACCGTCAACTACCAGTCCGCGCAGATCATCGCCCAGGTCAGGCAGGGCCGGCCGCAGGTCGACCTGATGGACAACACCCTGCTGATCTTCCAGAAGATGGCCCGCCTGGACTGTCTGGAGGCGGTGGACCACGACCGGCTGAAGAGCGTCAAGGGCGCCGGGATCGCGGAGCACAACCTGCCGGAGCACGCGGTCGGCAAGAACGTCTGGGCGAGCCTGATGGCCTACCGCACGGACAGTCTGAAGCGCGCACCGAAGGGCTGGGCCGACTTCTGGAACACCCACTCCTTCGCCGGTCAGCGCTCCCTGCAGAGCGCTGAAGCGGACTACCCGGAACTGGAGTTCGCGCTGCTGGCCGACGGGGTGCCGCTGGACAAGCTGTACCCGCTCGACCTGGACCGGGCGTTCGCCTCGATGTCGCGGATCCGCGGCGAGGTGAAGAAGTTCTGGAACACCGGCGCCCTTCCGGCGGTGCTGCTGGGCCGCAAGGAGGTCGTCATGACCAGCCTGTGGAGCGGCCGCGCGGACGAGCTGATCAAGCAGGGCCAGCCGGTCGCCTACCAGTGGAACGGCGCACGTCGGCTCACCAACGGCTGGGGGATCCCGAAGGGCGCGGACAACACGGAGGCGGCCTACAAGCTGATCGACTTCTCCCTGCGTCCCGAGGTGCAGGCGGCGTTCGCCAAGGTCTTTCCGCAGGGCCCGGTCGTCCCCGCCGCCACCAAGCTGCTCTCGGACGATGTCCTGGCCACGCTGCCGACCTCGCCGCAGAACCTGAAGACCGGGTTCGACACCGATGTGGCCTGGTGGGACGAGAACCTGGAGGCGGTCACCAAGCGCTGGCGGGAGTGGGCCGATGCCTGAGCAGACCGGACTTCTCGCCTCGGCCCTGGCCCCGGAGTCCAACTCGCTGACCGGTAAGTCGTTGTCCGTGACTGGCCTGCGCAAGTCCTACAGCGGGACGACGGTCGTCGACGGTGTGGACATGGAGATCGCGGCCGGTGAGTTCGTCACCTTCCTCGGCTCCTCCGGTTCCGGGAAGACCACCACGCTGATGATGCTCGCCGGGTTCACCGAGCCCGACTCCGGCGGCATCACCGTAGACGGCCGGGACATCACCGGGCTCAACCCCGGCAAGCGCGACTTCGGTTTCGTCTTCCAGCAGTACCTGCTCTTCCCGCACATGACGGTCGCGGAAAACGTCGCCTTCCCGCTGCAACTGCGGGGAGTGCCGAAGGCGGAGATCCGCCGCCGCGTGGGCGAGACCCTGGAGGCGGCGGGCCTGTCGAAGTTCGCCGGCCGCAAGCCCCGCGAACTCTCCGGCGGCCAGCAGCAACGCGTCGCCCTGTGCCGGGTACTGGTCTACCGCCCGCCGATCGTGCTGATGGACGAACCGCTGGGCGCGCTGGACAAGAAGCTGCGCGACCAGATGCAGACCGAGATCAAGTCCATTCAGCGTGAACTGGGCCTGACCGTCGTGTACGTGACGCACGACCAGGAGGAAGCCCTGGTTCTGTCCGACCGCATCGCCATCATGAAGGACGGCCGGATCGAGCAGTTCGACACGCCTCGCGGCCTGTTCGAACGCCCCCGCACCCCCTTCGTCGCCGACTTCCTCGGCGCCGCCAACTTCCTCACCGGCAAGGTCGAGGAGCCGGCCGCGGACGGGTGCACCCGGGTGCGGCTGGACACCGGCGGCGTGCTCACGGCCCGAGAGCACCCCTGTGTTCCCGGGCAGCGGGTCCGGGCCGCGGTCCGGCCGGGCAAGCTCCGCCTGGTCGGCGCCGAGGACAGCTGCTGTACCGGCACGGTTGAAACAGCGGTCTACGTCGGTTCACTGACCCGTCTCACGGTCCGCCTGGACGGAGCCGACCCCGGCACACCGCCGCTGCGCATCGAGACCGCCCTCACCCCGCCGCGCCCCGGGGAGCGGGTCTGTGTGACCGCCGATCGTGCCGACGTCAGTGTCTTCGACGCCACGGACGGGGGGTGAGCCGTGGCCGGCACCGCTCTCGCACCCGGCAAGGTGCGTGTGAAAACATCCGCGAAGCGCGGGCACCGCTCACGCATCGCACTGGTCAACGCCGTCCCTGTCACGGTGTTCCTGCTGGTGCTCTTCGTCTACCCGATCATCGGCGTCCTCTCCCTCAGCCTGGAAGGCGACAGCGGCGGGTTCACCCTCCACTGGTACACCGACGCCCTCAGCGGCGTGAACCTGTCCGTGCTGATCTCCACGCTGAGGATCTCCGCGGAAACCGCGGTACTGAGCCTGCTGGTGGGCTTCATGCTGGCGCACGCCATCGCCCGGATGCGGCCGGTGTTCGCCGCACTGGCGATGCTGATCGTGGTCGTGCCGCACTTCATCAGTGCGCTGGTGCGCACCTACGGCTGGATCATCATGCTCGGTGAACACGGCCTCATCAACACGCTGCTGACGTCCGTGGACGCCCCCGGCGCACCGTACTCGCTGCTCTACAACGAGACCGGTGTGGTCATCGGCACCACCTCGGTCATGCTCCCCTACACGGTGTTGATCCTTCAGGGTGTGATGCGCGGCGTCGATCGCAGACTGCTCGCCGCGGCCGCCGGGTTCGGCGCGGGACGCCTGACCATCTTCCGCAGGGTCTACCTGCCCCTGGTCGCGCCCGGAGTCGGCACGGCCGGCCTGCTCAGCTTCATCCTCTGCCTGGGCTACTACATCACCCCGGCCCTGATGGGCGGCGACAAGCAGACCGTGGTGGCGGCTCTGATCGACCAGCAGGTGATGAAGCAGGACCAGTGGAACTCCGCCGCCGCCTTCGGCGTGATCCTGCTGCTGCTCACCTTCGCCGGTCTGGGCGTGCTCGGCCTGGCCAAGCTCCGCCGCAAGAAGGCGCACGCACGAAGGAGCAGCTCATGATGGAACTGCCCGCCACCCGAGCCGGACACGTCGCCCGCGCCGTCAGCGCCACCGCGATCCTGCTCTTCCTGGCGATGCCGATAGTCATCATCCTGGTCACCTCCTTCGGCGCCGACGGCGTCGGCACCTTCCCGCCGAAGGAGTACAGCACCCGCTGGTACGAGCAGATGGCCGCGCCCGGCGGCAACTGGGCCACCTCCATCGCCCTGTCCAGCCTGGTCGCCGCGCTGACCACGGTGTTCTCCCTCGTGCTGGGAGTCACCGCAGCCACCGCGCTGGCCCGCGGCCGGCTCCCGCTCCACGCGGCGGTCTACGGACTCGTCCTCGCGCCACTGCTCATCCCGCAAGTGGTCATCGCGCTCGGGCTGTTCCTGTTCTTCGAACCGGCCGGCATGCTCGGCAGCCCCCTGGCCATCGCCCTCGGGCACACCGTGCTGGCCGCACCCATCGCCATCCTCATCATGATCTCGACCCTGCGCGGCATCGACGAACGTCTGGAGGACGCGGCGGCCAGCATGGGCGCCAGCCGGATGACCATCGCCCGGCGCATCACCTTCCCCCTGGCCACACCCGGCCTGATCGCCGCCGCCGTGTTCTCGTTCATCACCAGTTTCGACGAGTTCTTCATCGCCCAGTTCATGTCGACACCCGACACCCGGACGCTGCCGGTCCTCGTCTTCAACGCGCTGCAGTTCGACGTCGACCCGACCGTCACCGCCGTCAGCGCAGTCCTCATCGCCCTTGCCATCCTCGCCCTCGCCCTGGTCGCCCTCGTCCGCAAACTCGGCGGTCATCGGCACGATCAGCAGGGCGTGCTGCCCGTCGAACCCCTCACCTGAGCCTCGCGCCGGCACGGGCCGCGTTACCGCTGACAGCGCCCTCGGCCGGGCCCCCGAGCGGTGCCCGGCCGGGATCCCCCCCGGCTGAAAACTTCCCCGCAGGAGACCGAAATGAAGACGATCCCGTACTGGATAGAAACCGCCGGGGCCTTCCCCGACCGGTCCGGCAAGCCACTGACCGAGGACACCGACCTGGTGGTCATCGGAGCCGGCCTGACGGGTCTGTCCACAGCCCTCCACTCCGCCCGCAAGGGCGCCCGTGTCACCCTCGTCGAGAAGGGCCAGATCGGTTCCGGGGCCTCAGCGCGCAACGGCGGCATGGCGAACCTGGGCTTCACGATCGGCGTGAGCCAGGCCATCCGCCGATACGGACTCGAACGGGCCCGCGAGATCTACAACTCCTACGGCGAGGCCGTGGACACCGTCGAGCGGCTCGTGAACGACGAGTCCATCGACTGCCAGTTCAGCCGCGTCGGACGCCTGGGCGTCGCGTCCCGCCCCGCGCACTTCGAGAGCAAGAAGGCCCAACAACGCGACCTGGCCAAGTACTTCGGCCACGAGACCACTCTGATCGGTAAGTCCGAGCTGCGTTCCGAGATCGGATCCGACGCCTACCACGGCGGCCTGCTCGACCCGTTCAGCGCCGCACTGCACGTCGGCCGCTTCGTGCGTGGCATGGCCGAGGCGTGCGAGCGCTCCGGTGTCGAGATCCACGAGCGCAACGCGGCCATCGGCGTGCGGCGCACCGCAACCGGCCGTTACGAGGTCAGCACCGAACGCGGTGTGATCCGCGCCGGGCAGGTCATGATGGCCACCGACGCCTACACCGACAAGAACTTCCCGTGGCTGCGCCGCCAGCAGGTCTGCCTGGGCAGCTTCATCATCGTGACCGAGCCGCTCGGCGAGGAGCTCGCCCGGGACATCATCCCGAAGGCCCGCCTCATCGTCGACTCCAACCAGGTCTGCCACTATTTCCGGCTCACCCCGGACAACCGGCTGCTGTTCGGCGGCCGCGCCCGCTTCGCACCGTCCGACCCCACCTCGGACAAGAAGAGCGGGCAGGTCCTGTTCCGTGAGATGTGCGCGATCTTCCCCCAGCTCGCCCGGACGAAGGTCGAGTACGTGTGGGGCGGCTCCGTCGGCTTCGCGATGGACCGTATCGTGCACGCGGGGCAGACCGAGGACGGCGTGTACTACTCCATGGGATACGCGGGCCACGGCGTGCAGATGGCCACGCACATGGGGCAGGTCATGGCCGAGGTGATGGACGGCCACCCCGAGGTCAGCCCGGTTCGCGACCTGGCCCCGCCCCGCATCCCCCTCTACAACGGCACCGCCTGGTTCCTGCCCTTCGCGGGCGCCTACTACAAGACGCTGGACCGCATCCGCTGACCGTGCGGCAGCGCACCTCTACGCATACAAGGAGACCCCGAGATGACTGTCGTCCACGACGTTCCCAAGCAGCTTTTCATCGGCGGCGGTTGGCAGGACGCGGAGTCCGGCCGGACGCTGTCCGTCGACAACCCGGCCACGGGTGAGGAGCTGTGCCGGGTCGCCGACGCCTCGCCCGCGGACGGCCGGCGTGCCGCCGAGGCGGCGGTCGCCGCGCAGGCGGCCTGGGCCGCCACCGCGCCCCGGGTGCGCAGCGAGATCCTGCGCCGTGCCTACGACATCATCATCGCGCGCACCGAGGACCTCGCGCTGCTGATGACGCTGGAGATGGGCAAGCCCTTGGCCGAGGCGCGTGCCGAAGTCGCCTACGCCGCCGAGTTCTTCCGCTGGTTCTCCGAGGAAGCCGTCCGCATCGACGGTGGCATGACCACCGCCCCGGACGGCCGGAACCGCCTGCTGGTCACCCGCCAGCCCGTCGGCCCCTGCCTGCTCATCACCCCGTGGAACTTCCCGCTCGCCATGGGCACGCGCAAGATCGGCCCCGCCATCGCCGCCGGCTGCACCATGGTCCTCAAACCCGCCCCCCAGACCCCCCTGTCCTCCCTCGCCCTGGCCGGCATCCTCACCGAAGCCGGCCTGCCCGAGGGTGTGCTGAACATCGTCGTCACCTCGGACGCGGCCGGAGTCGTCGAGCCCCTGCTGCGCGGCGGGCAGATCCGCAAGCTCTCCTTCACCGGCTCCACCCAGGTCGGCCGCATCCTGCTCGCCCAGTGCGCCGACACCGTCATCCGCACCTCCATGGAGCTGGGCGGCAACGCCCCCCTCATCGTCTTCGACGACGCCGACCTCGATGTGGCCGTCGAAGGCACGATGGTCGCCAAGATGCGCAACATGGGCGAGTCCTGCTGCGCCGCCAACCGCATCTACGTCCACACCTCCGTCGCCGAGGAGTTCGCCACCCGCCTCACCGCCCGCATGGCGGCCCTGAAGGTCGGCCCCGGCACCGAACCCGGCACCGACGTCGGCCCCCTCATCGACGTCGCCGGCCGCGCCAAGGCCCACGACGTCGTCCGCGACGCGGTCAAGCGCGGCGCCACGATCCTGACCGGCGGCGAACTCCCCGAAGGGCCCGGCTGCTTCTACCCGCCCACCGTGCTCACCGACGTCTCCGCCGACGCCGCCATCAACGACACCGAGGTCTTCGGCCCCGTCGCCGCCCTCCTCTCCTTCGAGACCGAGGACGAGGCCGTCGTCGCCGCCAACGCCACCGAATTCGGCCTGGCCGCCTACCTGTTCACCCAGAACCTCGACCGCGCCCTGCGCGTCAGCGAGCGTCTGGAAAGCGGCATGATCGGCCTCAACACCGGGCTCGTCTCCAACCCCGCCGCCCCCTTCGGCGGCGTCAAGCAGTCCGGCCTGGGCCGCGAGGGCGGACGCGTCGGCATCGAGGAGTTCCTGGAGTACAAGTACATCGCAGTCCCTGTCGGAGCCTGACATGCCCGACCGACTCGTCGTCCTCTACCGGGGCAACCGGCCACCCGCCACCGCACTCATCGAACGCCTCGCGGACACCGTCTACGCCACCGAGGACGAACTGCCCTACCTCCTCCCCGGCGCCGACGCCCTCCTGGCCTGGGTCACCATCACCCCGGCCATCCGCGAAGCCTGGCCCGACAACCCCGAGAAGGCACCTCGCTGGGTGCACGCTTCCTCCGCGGGCGTGGACTCCCTGCTCTTCCCCGCCCTGGTGGACGATCCGGGCGTCGTTCTCACCAATGCCCGCGGCGTCTACGACCGGCCGACCGCCGAGTACGTCCTCGGCCTGATCCTCGCCCTCGCCAAGGACTTCCCGGGCACCTGGGAGCACCAGCGGCGTCGCGAGTGGCGTCCGCGACCCAGTGAGGGCATCACCGGACGCAGGGTGCTGGTCTGGGGCACGGGGCCCATCGGCCGGGCCATCGCCCGGCTGCTGCGTGCCGCCGGGATGCGGGTCTGCGGCGCCGGCCGCAAGGCCCGCACGGACGACCCCGACTTCGGTACGGTCCACGGCTCGACGGCCTTGTCCGCCGCCCTGACGGAGGCGGACTACGTCGTCCTGGCCGCGCCCTTGACCGAGGACACCCGGGGCATGGTCGACGCCTCCGTGCTGGCGGCCATGAAGCCGGGGGCCCGGCTGATCAACGTCGGCCGGGGCGGACTCGTCGACGAGGAGGCGCTCATCGACCACCTCGCCGCCGGCCGGCTCGCCGGCGCCGCCCTGGACGTCTTCGGCCAGGAGCCGCTGCCGGCCCGGTCGCCGCTGTGGGACATGCCCGGCGTCATGATCTCCCCGCACACGGCGGGCGAGACCACCAGCGAGCGGGAGGCACTCGTCGAGGTGTTCCTCGACAACCTCACCCGGCACATCGAAGGTCGCCCTCTGCGCAACGTCGTGGACAAGCGGCGGGGCTACGTGGTCGACGAGACGCGCCCCGTCTGAAGGGCGAGCAGCAGGCGCCCCGGCCCGTGGAGTCCACCGGCCGGGGCGCCTGCTACTCGCCCTTCCCGCGGCCCAGCGCGCTGCCCGTCACCGCCAGCACGGAGAGCACCACCAGCGCGGCGGCCGGCCCGAGCACCGTCCAGGGGGCGAGTTCGGCGTACGGCTGGTTCTCCGACAGGAGCCGGCCCCACTCGGGGGTGGGCGGCTGTTCGCCCAGGCCGAGGAAGCCGAGCGAGGCCAGCACCAGGACGGCGGTCGGCAGCCGCAGCAGGGCGTTGCGCAGAAGGGCCGGCAGCACCGTGGGGAGCAGGTGACGGCGCAGCAGGTGGAGCCGTCCCGCGCCGAGTGCGACGGACGCGGCGATGTGACCGCTCGCGCGTTCCTGTTCGAGCAGCGCGGCGGTCTGCGCGGCGTACGGGCTCCAGCCGACCACGCACACGGCGCACGCCGCGCCCCACACCGACGGCCCGGTCACGCCCGCGATCAGCAGTCCGGAGAGGACCGCGGGCAGGGTCGACACGACCTCCGTGGGACCGGCGCTCGCCCGCGGTGCCATGCCCAGCAGAAGACCGGTGACCGCGCTGACCACCGTCACAGCGAGGGCGACACCGGCCGTGCGCAGCGCCCCGTGGCCCAGCCGGGCCAGCAGATCCCGGCCCAGCGCGTCCGTGCCCAGGGGGTGTTCGGGGGACGGGGCCACCAGCCGCGCCGCCGTGTCGACCTGCAAGGGGTCGCGCAGGAGGCCCGCCGTGACGAGGGCGATCAGGACCACCGAACATGCCGCGGTGATCCAGCGCAGGGAACGCGGCGGGACGAGCGGGGGCCGGTGCAGGGTCGGCAGGGCGCCGTCGCGCAGGGGGCGGCCGAGGAGCGCGTGGCGCAGGGCCCGGATCAGGATGCCGGCGCTCACGCCGAGCAGGACCAGCGCGAGGGTCGCGGTCTGGAGCACCGGGAGGTCCTGCGCGACGGCGGCCTCCAGGGCGAGCCGGCCGAGCCCCGGGATGTTGAAGATCTTCTCCACCGCGACCGCAC
Organism: Streptomyces azureus; assembly: GCF_001270025.1. Lineage (NCBI taxonomy): Bacteria > Bacillati > Actinomycetota > Actinomycetes > Kitasatosporales > Streptomycetaceae > Streptomyces > Streptomyces azureus. Next base: position 17,933 of record NZ_DF968216.1, read on the forward strand.
CGCCGACCAGGGCCACGACGGTCGGCAGCAACTGCGGCAGCATGCCGGGCAGGGTGCGGCGCAGCGCGTTGCGGGCGATGTTGCCGGGCGGGAGCCCGACGGCGTACGCCGTGCGCGCCCACGGTTCGTGGAAGGCGGCGGGCAGCGCCTGGTCGAGCAGCCCGCCGAGCATCGCACCCGACGGGATGCCGAGGGCGAGCGAGGGCAGCACCATCGACTGCGGCCCTTCCCAGCCGCTGGACGGAAACCACCCCCACCAGACCCCGCACACGGTCGCCAGCACCGAGGCGAGCAGGAACTTCGGCAGGGCGGCCAGCACGGCGGCCGTCGTGCCCGCCCGGTCCTGCCGCAGCCGTCGCCGGGAGCCGAGGAACACGGTGCGGGCACACACCAGTGCGGTGACCAGGGCGGTCACCACGAACGCGCCCAGCATCAGCGTCAGGGAGACCGACAGGGCGGTCCCCACCTGCGGCATGACCGGTTCGCCGGAGACCCACGAGACGCCCGCGTCCCCGCGCGGCAGGCCGCCCAGCCAGTGCGTCAGATGTGCGAACGGCCCCTCGTCCAGTCCCAGCTGCTCCCGTACGGCGGCCAGTTCCGCGGCTGTCGGGTTCTGGTCGGCGGAGCGGGCCCGCAGCACCGTGCGGGCCGGGTCCGCGCCGGTCAGCCACGGCAGCAGGGCCACCGCACCGAGCAGCGCGGCTCCGGCGAGCAAACGGCCGGCCGCCGCCGGCCAGAGGGACAGGCGGACGGCGGGGGCGTGGGCGACGCTCATGCGCTACCCGGCGTGCGTGTCGACGTCGACGAGAGAGCGCTCGCGCGGGTCGAGGATCACGCCCTCGACACCGGTGGCGATGCCCTGCACCGCCTGCTCGTGGACCAGCGGAACGACGGCGTCGGTGCGCAGGATCTCCGCCTCCGCACGCATGATCTTCTCCTGGCGGCGCTTCGTGTCGCGCTCCGCGGCGGCGGCCCGGATGGCCTTGTCCACCGCCCCGTCCTTCAGCCCGGGGATGTTGTAGACGCCCTCACTGGTGAAGTCGCTGGCGAGGTAGTCGACCGCGTCACCGGTGTCGAGGAGCGTCACCCGGGAGAAGACGAGGGCGTCGTACTTCCCGGCGAGGAGGTCGGCCTCCATCTGCGTGTACTCGCGCACGTCCTGCTTCACGGTGAACCCGGCCTTCTCCAGCTGCTGCTGGAGCACCGTCGCGGCCTCGGGAAGCTCGGCCCGGTTGGTGTAGGTGGCCAGCCGCAGCGTCCTGCCCTTGGTCCCGGCCTTCACCTGGGCGGCGGTGTCGGCCTTGGCGCGGCCGGTCACGTCCACCCGCTTGTCGGCGGCCCACGGCACGGCGGGCCCGAACAGGCCCTGCGCGGGGTCGGCGTACCCGCCGAAGACGGAGTCGACGAGGGCGGAACCGTCGACGGCCTCACGGGCGGCCGCGCGCAGACCGGCGTCGGTGAACAGGCCGCTGCCGGTGTTGAGGATCAGGCTGTCGGTGCGGACGGAGGGCACCTCGTGCCGCGTGTCCTTGTCGAGCAGTTTCGCCTGGGCTGTGGGGATCCACTCGGCGATGTCGGCCTCGCCGCCGCGCAGCGCGTTGGCGCGGGCCGTGCCGTCCGCGATCCAGCTCACGTCGATGCCGGGCGCCTTCGCCTTGCCGCCCCAGTAGCCGTCGAAGCGGTCGAGTTTCGCCTTGGTCTTGCCGCTGAGCCGGGTGATCTCGAACGGGCCGGTGCCGGTGCCGACCGGGCTGGCGGCGCCGTCCTTGCCGTACGCCTTCGCCGACAGGATCGCCAGTGCGGGACTGGCCAGCCGCAGTGGCAGCACGGGGTCGGGCGACTTGGTGGTGAGGGTGACGGTGTCGGCGTCCTCGGCCTTGGCGGTGAGTGCCACGTCGCTCAGCACGCGGGGCTTGGGCTTGGCCGCGCTCGCGTGGTCGAGCGCGTTGACGACGGACTGGGCGGTGAACTCGGTGCCGTCCTGGAACTCGGCCTTGCGCAGTTCGAAGGTCCAGTTGGTGTCGTCGTCCTGCTTCCAGGACTTCGCCAGCGCGGGCTTGGCCGTGCCGTTCCGGTCGAGGGCGGTGAGGCCCTCGGCGACGGACAGCTTGCTCAGCACGGTGGCGTCGTTGCTGTAGGGGGAGAGCGCCTGCACCGGGGGCACGGCCAGCGCGACCCGCAGCCGCCCGCCCGATCCCGCTCCGGCCCCCGTGCCGTCGCCGCTGTCACTCGGCGCGAAGCAGCCGGCCAGCAGAGGGGGGAGAACGAGCGCCGCTATGAGACCGCGGGAGGTGGTGCGCATGTCAGTCCTGTCGTGCGGAGGTGGGGCATGCCGCAGCGGCTCCGTGTGGAGCTTGATCGGCGGCGTCAGCATATAAGGAGAGCCTTACCAAAGCTTGAGCCGGGTGGGTTAAATCTCAACAATCGGACGGCAGGGGGTGAACGGCAGGGCGGGGCGACGAACCCGGCGGCATCGACCGATTGTTCGAACTGTGTCATCGTGGGCGCCGGGCGGAGGTGAGTCACATGACCGGCGCGGACCCCGGGCTGTTCGGACCCGGTTCGGTGACCTGGCAGATGCACGGCGACCCCATGATGTGGATCGCCGGCATCCGGGCGCTCTACCTCCAGGCCCTGCACCCCCGCGCGGTACGCGGCGTCATGCAGAACTCCGACTTCCGGCGTGACGCCTGGGGACGCCTGATGCGCACCGCGAACTTCGTCGGCACGGCGACGTACGGCACCACCGAGGCCGCCGAGCGGGCGGGCGCCCGTGTCCGGAAGATCCACCGCATGCTGACGGCGACCGACCCGGACACCGGCGAGCGCTACGGTGTCGACGAACCCGGTCTGCTCCTGTGGGTGCACTGCGCCGAGATCGATTCCTACCTGGACGTCCTGCGCAGGTCCGGGTTCCGGCTCACCGACGCCGAGGCCGACCGCTACGTCGCCGAACACCGCCAGAGCGCACGCCTGGTGGGCCTCGACCCCGGCACCGTACCCGCCGACAGGGCCCGACTCGCGGCGTACTTCGAGAAGGTGCGCCCCGAACTGGCCGCCGGACCCGAGGCGCGCGAGGTGGACGACTTCCTGCTCCGCCCGCCGACGCATCCCCTTCTCGTACCGTTGCGCGAGGTGCTGTGGCGGCGCGTGGCACAACTGGCGTACGCCTCCCTGCCTCCGTACGCCCACGAGTTGTACGGCAGACCGGCCCCCGCACCCGCCACCGTCACCCGGCAACTGCGTCTCACCGGCCTCCTGCTGCGCCGCGTTCCCGCACGTGTGCGGTGGCAACTCCCGCCCAAACACATCCTGCGGGCCATGGCGAGGCTCGGCCCGGACGCGCGTCCGGCACCGTACAAACTCGGACGACAGCCCGCCATACTGGGTGGGCCAGGGGAGGGGCGGGCGAACAGCTACCGGGGGGAGCGTCGCGCGAGATGGGGGAGACCAGGCTGATCCACGGCCGGTACCGGCTGCTCGACCGGATCGGGCGCGGCGGCATGGGTGAGGTGTGGCGGGCACGGGACGAGTCCCTGGGCCGGCACGTCGCCGTCAAGTGCCTCAAACCGCTGGGCCCGAACCACGACCACGCGTTCACCCGCGTGCTGCGGGAACGGTTCCGCCGTGAGGCCCGGGTGGCCGCCGCGCTCCAGCACCGCGGCATCACCGTCGTGCACGACTTCGGCGAGTCCGACGGCGTCCTCTACCTCGTCATGGAACTGCTGGACGGCCGCAACCTCAGCCAGCTCCTGGAGGACAACAAGCAGCACCCGCTGCCGGTCGCGGACGTAGTGGAGATCGCCGAGCAGGTCGCCGCCGCCCTCGCCTACTGCCACGAACAGGGCATCGTCCACCGCGATCTGAAGCCCGCCAACATCGTGCGGATCGGCGACGGCACGGTGAAGATCTGCGACTTCGGCATCGCCCGTCTCGGCCACGACATCGGCTTCACCTCCCGGCTGACCGGCACCGGCATCGCCATGGGCACCCCGCACTACATGTCGCCGGAGCAGATCGGCGGTGACGAGGTCGACCAGCGCAGCGACCTGTACTCGTTCGGGTGCGTGCTGTACGAGCTCGCCACCGGCGTACCGCCGTTCGACCTCGACGACGCATGGGCGATCCTCGTCGGCCACCGCGACACCCCGCCCCGTCCGCCGCGCGAGCACCGCCCCGAACTGCCCGGGTACCTGGAGCGGGTCATCCTGGACCTGCTCGCCAAGGAACCCGGGCAACGGCCCGACGACGCCCGCGAGCTGGCCCGCCGGATCAGCGCGCACCGGGCCGCGCCCGCGTACGTGCCGACCGTCGTGGCGGCCCGGCCCGCTCCCGACGCGGTGGCGCACGCCGGCCGGCTGCCGGCCTGGACGCACGGCATGACCACCGGCCACAAGGCGGCAGGCGCCGGACTGCGCACCACGCCGCCGGACCCGGCGTCCGGCCTGTCCGGCGAGTGGATCGCGCGGCCCGCCACCGGCCCCGTCGAGGAACCCGCCCCCCAGCAGCGGCCCGTCCCGTCCCCGGAGGTCCTGACCGCCCTGGCCGGCCGGCACAACGCGGGGCTGAGCCTCGGCCGGCTCGGCCGCTGGGCGGAAGCGGGGGAGGTGCACCGGGCGGTCGCCGCCGAACGCGAGCACCTGCTCGGCCCCGACCACCCGGACACCCTCGCCAGTCGCTACGAGGTCGCCTTCACCCTCAGCCGCACCGGCCGCGCCGCGGACGCCCTGCGCGAGTACAAGCACGTCACCCAGGCCAGGATCCGCACGCTCGGCGCCGACCACCCGGACACGCTCGCGGCCCGCCAGGAGATGGCCTACGTGCTCGGCCAGCTCGGCCGCCCCTTCGACGCCCACCGGGTGTACACGTCGGTGCTCACCGCCCGGGAGCGCACGATGGGTCCCGACCATCCGGACACCCTGCGCTGCCGGCACAACCTCGCCTTCAACCTCAGCCGCCTGGGCCGCCTGGAGGACTCCTACCGCATGGCCCGCGAGGTGGCCGCCGCCCGCGCCCGGGTGCTCGGCCCCGACCATCCCGACACCCTGGTGACCCGTTACGAGGTCGCCTACGCACTCGGCCAGCTGGGCCGCTGGGCCGAGGCTCTGGAGACGTACCGCGAGGTCGCCGAGGCCCGCGGCCGTGCCCTCGGACCCGACCACCCCGACACGCTGGCCGCCCGGCACGAGATCGGCATCAGCCTGGGCCGCCTGGGCCGCAGCGCGGAGGCCCTGGACCTCTACAGCGCCCTGGCCGCGGACCGCACCCGGGTCCAGGGCCCCAAGCACCCCGAGACCCTGCGCGCCCGCCACGGCCGCTGCGTCAACCTCGGCCGGCTCGGCCGCTGGGAGGAGGCCCTCGCCGAGTCCCGCGAGGTGAGCGCCGTGCGCGAGCGGGTCCTCGGCCCCGACCACCCGGACACCCTGGTCAGCCGCCGCGAGGTCGCCGTGGGCCTCGGCTGGCTGGGCCGCTGGTCCGACGCCCTCACCGAGTACCGCCGGGTGGCCGCCGCCCGCGAACGCGTCCTGGGCCCGGACCATCCCGACACCCTCGCCAGCCGCAACGACGAAGCGCACTGCCTCCAGCAGCTGGGCCGGAGCGACGAGGCGGTGGCGCTGTACCGGAGGGTGGCGGCCCTGCGCGGGCAGCGGGCGTCGGCTGGAGGATGACGCGACTCGCTGTGCCCGGTGGGTGGCCGTGCGCGGGCAGCGGGCGTCGGCGGGGTGGCGACGGGCGGGTGTGCCAGGTGGCGGTCGTACGCGGGCAGCGCGCGCTGGCCGGGCGGTGACGCGCGCTGGTGTGCCGGGGGCGGCGTCGCGTGGGGACGGGCGTCCGCCGCGGGGGCGCGCGGTGCGCCGGTGGCGACCGTGCGCAGCCGGCAGCCGGCAGCCGGCCAAAGCAGGCAGCCCTGCGTCCGCCGGGCCGTGCCGCACTGTCGAGATGCCCGGTCGCCGTTCGTCTGGCCGATCCGGATCACCCCGTGTTACGAAGAACCATGACCGCACCCCTGGGACCCCGCGCACACCGGACGTACGACGCCGTCATCGTCGGCGGCGGCCACAACGGCCTGGTCGCCGCCGCCTACCTGGCCCGGGCCGGCCGTTCCGTGCTGGTGCTGGAACGGCTGGACCACACCGGCGGCGCGGCGGTGTCCACCCGGCCCTTCGCCGGGGTCGACGCCCGGCTGTCGCGCTACTCGTACCTGGTCAGTCTGCTGCCGAAGAAGATCGTGCGGGACCTGAACCTGGACTTCCGGGTACGCACCCGGACCATCTCCTCCTACACGCCCGCCGAACGCGACGGCCGCCCCACCGGGCTTCTCGTCGGCGGCGGTGAACGGCGGACCAGGGAGGCGTTCGCCCGGCTCACCGGCTCCGACCGCGAGTACCGGGCCTGGCAGGAGTTCTACGGCATGACCGGCCGCGTCGCCCAGCGGGTCTTCCCGACCCTCACCGAGCCGCTGCCCACCCGCGAGGAACTGCGCCGCCGCCTCGACGACGAGGAGGCCTGGCGGATGCTGTTCGAGGAGCCGATCGGAGTCGCCGTCGAGGAGCACTTCAGGGACGACCTGGTGCGCGGCGTGGTCCTCACCGACGCGCTCATCGGCACCTTCGCCGACGCCCACGACTCGTCGCTGAAGCAGAACCGCTGCTTCCTCTACCACGTGATCGGCGGCGGCACCGGCGACTGGGACGTGCCGGTCGGCGGCATGGGCGCCCTCACCGACGCACTGGCCGACGCGGCACGAGCCGCGGGCGCGGTCCTCGCCACCGGCCACGAGGCGCTGGCCATCGCCACGGACGGCCGCACGGCCGAGGTCACCTACCGCACCGCCGACGGCGAGGGCACCGTCGCCGCCCGGCACGTCCTGGTGAACGCCTCCCCGCAAGCCCTGGCCGAACTGACCGGCGACACACCCCCGGCTCCCGCCGAGGGCGCCCAGCTCAAGGTGAACATGCTGCTCACGCGGCTGCCCCGGCTGCGCGACAGCGCCGTCGACCCGCGCGAGGCGTTCGCCGGCACCTTCCACATCGCCGAGGGCTACGAGCAGCTGGCCACCGCCCACGCCCAGGCCGCCGCCGGTGACCTGCCCGCGGCTCCGCCCTCCGAGATCTACTGCCACTCGCTCACCGACCCGAGCATCCTCGGCCCGGACCTGGCCGACCAGGGCCACCAGACGCTCACCCTCTTCGGCCTGCACACCCCGGCCCGCCTGTTCGAGCGGGACAACGACGCCGTACGCGAGGAGCTGCTGAAGTCGACACTCGCCCAGCTCGACGCCCACCTGGCCGAACCGCTCGCCGACTGTCTGGCCACCGACGCGGACGGACGGCCCTGCATCGAGGCCCGGACCCCGCTCGACCTGGAGCGGGACCTCGGGCTGCCCGGCGGCAACATCTTCCACCGCGAGCTGAGCTGGCCCCACGCCCAGGACGGCACCGGCCGCTGGGGCGTGGAGACCCGGCACGCGAACGTGCTGCTGTGCGGGGCCGGCGCGGTCCGCGGGGGCGGGGTGAGCGGGGTGCCGGGGCACAACGCGGCCATGGCGGTGCTGGACATCGGGAACGACTGAATCACTGCCGTCCTGCGGGGCACTCCGACAGCACGAAGGCATCCGTACCAGCCGGCCGCCCCGCGCGGACGGTCGCACCACCCACGGGAGGCTCTCATGGCCGACCTCAGCCCGACCGATCTGCAGAAGGCCCTGAAGGGCATGGACTACCCGACGGACAAGAAGCACCTGGTGGAACGTGCCCGCAGCAACCACGCCGACGACAAGGTCGTCAGCCGCCTCGACAGCCTGAAGCAGGACCGCTTCGAGGGCCCGAACGAGGTGCAGAAGGCCGTCTTCAACCAGTGACCGGAGCCGCTCAGTCGGCCGACGGCGTCCATCCCACCGCTTCGACGCGCGACGCGTCCGCCGGGCGCGCCTCGTCGAAGAGGACGCCGTCGGCCGCGTCCACGCGCAGCCCGTCCACGTAGGCCCCGCGGCCGACGTACCGCCGGTCCGTCGCGTACCGCCACCGCAGTGCCAGCCGGCGCGCGGCGGGGAGATCGGCGGTGAGCCCGTGCCAGACGCGGCCGGACCAGCCCGTGACCGAACCCGACGGGTGCCGCCGGGGATCCTCGCCCCGGCGGGACGTCGTGAAGGGCACCGGCAGCCAGGTCGTGCCCCCGTCGGCTGTCGCCTCCAGGACCAGGGCGTCGGCTCCGGGCTCGGTGTCCCACCACAGCGCGCAGCGCAGCCGCGCCCGGCCGGACGACGTGTCGAGCGCGGGGAGGGTGAGCGTCGCCGTGGCGGAGACCGCCATCCCGGAGAACCAGGCCCCGCGCCCCCGCACCGGCCGGACCGGGACGGCCCGCGCCAGATTGTTCGCGGCGGCCACCCGGGGAGCCGAGCCGGATCGCCAACTGCGCACCGGGTGCACCGAGTTGCCCAGGACGACGAGGAACGAGTCGGTCGTCGGGTCGAGCACCAGCGAGGTGCCCGTGAAGCCGGTGTGCCCGGCGCTGCGCGGTGTGGCCATCGCGCCCATGTACCAGTGCTGGTAGAGCTCGAAGCCGAGGCCGTGCTCATCTCCGGGGAACGCGGTGTTGAGGTCGGTGAACATCAGCTCCACCGACTCCGGCTTCAGGATCCGCGCCCGTCCGTACACGCCGCCGTTGAGCAGCGTACGGCCGAGGACCGCGAGGTCCCACGCGTCGGAGAACACGCCCGCGTGGCCCGCGACCCCGCCCAGGCTGAAGGCGTTCTCGTCGTGCACCTCGCCCCACACCAGGCCCCGGTCGAGCCCGGACCACGGAGGGCGCGCGTCCTCCGTGGCCGCGATCCTCGGCCGCCAGGAGGCGGGCGGGTTGTAGCGGGTGCGGCGCAGGCCGAGCGGCGCGGTGATCTCGTCGCGGAGGAGGACGTCCAGGGAGCGGCCCGTGGTGCGCTCCAGCACGAGTTGGAGCGAGACGAGGTTCAGATCCGAGTACAGATACGCCGTGCCCGGCGCGCTGACCGGAGCCTCGTTCCAGATGAGCCGGAGCTTCTCCTCGTACGTCGGCGCGCTGTACAGCGGGATCCAGGCGCGGAAGCCCGAGGTGTGCGTGAGGAGCTGGCGGATCGTGATGTCCTGCTTGCCCACACGTCCGAAGTCCGGCAGGTACGAGGCGACCTTCGCCTCCAGCTCCAGCGCGCCCCGCTCCATCTGCTGCACGGCCAGGATCGAGGTGAACAGCTTCGACACCGACGCCAGGTCGAAGACGGTGTCCTCGGCCATGGGGATCTGCTCGCCGGCCGGTAACTCGACACCGGTGTCGGTCTTCTCGTCATAGGCCCGGTACCGCACCGCCATGCCGATGGGGCGGTGCAGGGCGACGGTGCCGCCCCGTCCGGCGAGCAGGACGGCGCCCGCGTACCAGGGGTGCTCGGGGGAGGGGCCGAGGAACGCCTCGGCGTCGGTGACGAGTTGCCGCAGATGGGCGGAGAGCAGCCCGGCGCGGGCGGCCGGGCCGCGCCGCAGCGTGGGGCGGTGGGCGGTGCCCGCCGGGGCGGCTTCGGCGGGTCCGGCGGGCAGCGGGGCGAGGGCGAGCGCACCGCCGAGGGCCAGCCCCGCTCTGCCCAGTTGACGCCGGGTCAGTTCACTGCTCGCCGCTCTGTCGGTCACCGCGTACCCCTTCGCCTCAACCGTCCCGCGTGTCCCCGGAAGTATGTCCGTCGCCCGCCTCCGTGAATCTGGCGGAGAATCCTACGGGAATCTGACGGCGCATCAGAAAACCTCTTCCGTCCTCCGGAGGACTCCGGCATCCTGCGCCCATGCAGACGGAGCTGAGCCAGAAACTGGGAGTCGAGCACGCCGTCTTCGGCTTCACGCCGTTCCCCGCCGTCGCCGCGGCCATCAGCCGGGCCGGCGGCTTCGGCGTGCTCGGCGCGGTCCGCTACACCGCCCCCGACGAGCTCAAACGCGACCTGGACTGGATCGAGGCGCACGTCGACGGCCGGCCGTACGGCCTGGACGTCGTGATGCCGGCGAAGAAGGTCGAGGGCGTCACCGAGGCGGATGTCGAGGCGATGATCCCCGAGGGGCACCGGCAGTTCGTCCGGGACACCCTCGCCAAACACGGCGTGCCCGAGCTCGCCGAGGGTGAGGCGTCCGGCTGGCGCATCACCGGCTGGATGGAGCAGGTCGCCCGCAGCCAGCTCGACGTCGCCTTCGACTACCCGATCCGGCTCCTCGCCAACGCCCTCGGCTCCCCACCCGCCGATGTCGTGGCCCGCGCCCACGACCAGGACGTCCTCGTCGCGGCTCTCGCGGGCAGCGCCCGGCACGCCCGCAAGCACAAGGATGCCGGGATCGACATCGTCGTGGCGCAGGGCTACGAGGCCGGCGGCCACACCGGCGAGATCGCCTCCATGGTGCTCACCCCCGAGGTCGTCGAGGCCGTCGCCCCGCTGCCCGTGCTGGCCGCCGGCGGCATCGGCAGCGGACAGCAGGTGGCTGCCGCACTCACCCTCGGCGCTCAAGGTGTGTGGCTGGGCTCCATATGGCTGACCACCACAGAGGCGGACCTCCACTCGCCCGCCCTCACCCGCAAGCTGCTCGCGGCCGGCTCCGGCGACACCGTCCGCTCCCGCGCACTGACCGGCAAGCCGGCACGCCAGTTGCGCACCGAGTGGACCGACGCGTGGGAGGACCCGGACGGCCCGGGCACGCTGCCCATGCCGTTGCAGGGCCTGCTGGTTGCCGAGGCCGTCTCCCGTATCCAGAAGTACGAGGTGGAACCGCTGCTCGGTACCCCCGTCGGGCAGATCGTCGGCCGGATGAACAGCGAACGCAGCGTCCAGGCCGTCTTCGACGACCTCACCCGCGGCTTCGAACAGGCCGTGGACCGCATCAACCGCATCGCCGGAAGGAGCGGCCAGTGAACAACAGCGTTCCCCCGGGCTTCTGGGCCCAGGCCACCGCAGACCCCGACCGCGCGGTCCTCGTCGCCCCCGACGGCGAGGAGTGGACCGCCGGACGCCTGCACGCCGCCGCCAACCGGCTCGTCCACGGCCTGCGCGCGGCCGGGCTGGAACGCGGCGACACCTTCGCGGTCGTCCTGCCCAACGGCGTCGAGTTCCTCACCGCGTACCTCGCCGCCAGCCAGGCCGGGTTCTACCTCGTCCCCGTCAACCACCACCTGGTCGGACCGGAGATCGCCTGGATCGTCTCCGACTCCGGCGCCAAGGTCCTCCTCGCCCACGAGCGCTTCGGCGACGAGGCACGCCCGGCCGCGGACGAGGCGGGCCTGCCGGCCGCCCACCGGTACGCCGTCGGCCGGGTCGAGGGCTTCCGTCCGTACGCCGAACTCCTTGACGGCCGACCCGAGTCGGCACCCGCCGACCGCACCCTCGGCTGGGTCATGAACTACACCTCCGGCACCACCGGCCGCCCGCGCGGCATCCGCCGCCCGCTCCCCGGCAAACCACCGGAGGAGGCCTACCTCGGCGGCTTCCTCGGCATCTTCGGCATCCGGCCGTTCGACGGCAACGTCCACCTGGTGTGCTCGCCGCTGTACCACACGGCCGTCCTCCAGTTCGCGGGCGCGTCCCTGCACATCGGTCACCGGCTGGTCCTGATGGACAAGTGGACGCCCGAGGAGATGCTCCGCCTCATCGACGCCCACCGCTGCACCCACACCCATATGGTCCCCACCCAGTTCCACCGCCTGCTGGCCCTGCCCGACGAGGTGAAGGACCGCTACGACGTCTCCTCCATGCGGCACGCCATCCACGGCGCCGCGCCCTGCCCCGACCACGTCAAACGAGCCATGCTCGACTGGTGGGGCCCCTGTGTGGAGGAGTACTACGCGGCCAGCGAGGGCGGCGGCGCCTTCGCCACCGCCGAGGACTGGCTGAAGAAACCCGGCACCGTCGGCAAGGCCTGGCCCATCAGCGAACTCGCGATCTTCGACGACGACGGCAACCGGCTGCCACCGGGCGAACTCGGCACCGTCCACATGAAGATGAACACCGGCGGCTTCTCCTACCACAAGGACGAGGCCAAGACCCGCAAGAACCGCATCGGCGACTTCTTCACCGTCGGCGACCTCGGCCATCTCGACGAGGACGGCTACCTCTTCCTGCGCGACCGCAAGATCGACCTGATCATCTCCGGCGGCGTCAACATCTACCCGGCCGAGATCGAGTCGGCCCTGCTCGCCCACCCGGCCGTCGCGGACGCCGCCGTCTTCGGCATCCCGCACGACGACTGGGGCGAGGAGGTCAAGGCGGTCGTCGAACCGGCCCCCGGACACCGGCCCGGGCCCGCCCTCGCAGCCGACCTCCTCGACCACTGCGCGCACCGGCTCGCCGGCTACAAGCGGCCAAGAAGCGTCGACTTCATCACCGGGATGCCCCGCGACCCCAACGGCAAGCTGTACAAGCGGCGGCTGCGGGAGCCGTACTGGGAGGGCCGGACCCGACCGGTGTGAGGCGGCGGTGCGGCTTTGGTCGTACCGGCGGGCACGGGCGTCATCCTTTGGTCGGCGCCCGCTCGCCCTCCGGCCGATGTCCGGCCGGGCCCCGCGTTCCTAGCGTGAGGTCATGACGATCGCGACCGAAGAGGGACCGCTGCGGCGTGGGGGCGTACGGCCGGGCGAACGGGCACTCGCCCCCGATCTCGCCCGCGGGATCATGCTGCTGGGCATCGTGCTGTCCAACACGGCCTTCCATCTGTGGGCGGCCCGGCGCGGGCCCTCCGGCTGGCAGCCCGTGGACGGCTCGTGGCTGGACCACGCCGTGCAGTTCACCATGATCATGGTGCTCGACCTGCGGATCTACCCGCTCTTCGCCTTCCTCTTCGGCTACGGCATGATGCAGCTCTACCTCCGGCAGACCGCCGCCGGCACCGAAGGGCGCGACGCCGCGAAACTCCTGCGCAGGCGCAGCCTCTGGCTGATCGTCATCGGCCTGATCCACGCCACTTTGCTGATGTCCGGGGACATCATCGGCTTCTACGGCGTTCTGAGCCTCGTCCTGGGCCTGGCCTTCCTGCGCCGCGGCGAACGCGCCCTGACGTGGTGGATCTGCATCGGAGTCGCCCTGATGGCGCTCGTCACGGCCGGGCCCGTCATCGCCGCGCTGCTCCAGGGCGAGCTGGGCACGTTGGGTGACGCCGACGCCGAGGCCGGCTTCAAGGCGTACGCATCGGACGAGGAGAACTGGCTCACCGCTGCTGGCACCCGGCTCCGGACCGGCCTGTTCATCACCTTGGCCGCCGCCCCGCTGACCCTCCTCGGCGGCGGGTACATCATCTTCCTGCTCGGCTTCCGGGCCGCGCGCCGCCGCATCCTGGAGGAACCGGGCCGCCACCGCACGCTGCTGCGCCGGACGGCGGTCATCGGCATCGCGGCCGGCTGGCTCGGCGCGCTGCCCGCCGCCCTCGCCCACATCGGCGTCCTGCGCGTGCCGGACGACATGCAGAGCGAATCCGGGGCGCTCACGGCCCTGCGCGACATCACCGGCAATGCCGCGGGCCTCGGCTATGTCGCGGCCGTCGCTCTCTTCGCACACTGGTGGACCACCCGCAAGCCTCGCCGCGGCACGACGGCGGTGACGGCGGTGGCCGCCGTCGGCAAGCGGTCCCTGTCCTGCTACCTCGCCCACTCGCTGCTCTTCGCCCCGGTGCTGGCCGCCTGGGGACTCGGCCTCGGCGCGCACCTGGGCAGCACGACCATGGCCCTCTTCGCGTTCGCCGTCTGGCTGGTCACCGTGGCCGGGGCGTACGTCCTGGAACGGGACGGCCGCCGGGGTCCCGCCGAAGTGGTGCTGCGCCGGCTGATGTACGGGCCTGGGGCCGGGCGGGGATGACGAGACGAACGGGGTGCGGGGGTGCCGCCCCACCGGGAGCGGCACCCCTGCGCCACGGTCAGCGGCGCTCGTGCACCCGGACGACCTCCAGCTTCGGCGAGGACAGGATGTCCTTTTCGCAGAAGCGCGACGTCACCCACTTCTCACCGGAGAACAGCCGGGTCTGGTCCGCGTGGTGCGGCGACTCGGGGTTCGACGACTGGGAGTACGTCAGCAGGGTGCGGGCCACCGGGCAGCGGCTGCCGTCCCAGCCCACCGCCTGGAGGTGACTGCTGCCGAACGGCACCTCCGTGTAACCGCCTGCGGCCGCGTTCCACTGCGGTTCGAGCACGTTCCACACGCCGAGCCTGCCCGAGCCACCGGGCATCGGAAGGCGCTCACCGCCGCGGACGACGAACTGGTGCGCGCCCAGCGGCGCGTCGAGCGCGATGCCCGCGGCGCGCAGCTCCGCCACCGCGTTGGCGAGGGCGACGGCGAAGCCGGGCGCGTCCGTGTTCAGCGTGTTCGGCGTGCGTACCGGGTCCGCCGCCGAGAACGGCACCTTCCACAACTCGGCCGGCGGCACCGCCTGTTCCAGCTTCCGCCAGAACCGGTCGAACAGCAGCGCTCCCCGGCTGCCGGTGTCCATGGTGCGGTCCCACGCCGTCAGCACCCCACAGGCCTCCGACACGTCGACGGCCTTTCCGTCGCTGCCCGTCGCCGTGCCGCCGGGCAGCGCGGCGCACGCCCGTGTCACGTCCGCCGCGGTGAGATCACCCGCGGGCACCCGGTTGGCGAACTGCTGCCGTTGCAGGTCGCGTACGGTCAGGCGGCCCCGGTCCGCCATCGCCGCCACGTCCTCGATCCCGCCGCGCGTGCGCAGGCCGAGCTCCGTCTTCACCGTGCCGAAGACCCGCTCGTATCCGGTGATCGGCCGGTCGGCGTTGGTCATCCACGCGGTGCCGTTGGAGTTCTCCACGTACGGCGCGTCCTGGAGCGTGGGCATCCGCGCCGGCCCGAAGATGCCCGGCGTCACCGCGTCGGGATCGGTGCCCAGGGCGCAGTCGCCGCGCGAGCCGTCGAGGATCGCGATACCGGACGCCGGATAGGTGGTCCTGCCCAGCGCCGTCGAGCAGCGCTGCGCCAACTCGTCGGTGATGCGCGGAAGTACCTGGGACTGGGTGTAGAGGGAATGCCCCGCGCGGTCGGCGGCGATCGTGTTCACCCAGGGGATGCCCTGGTGCCGGTCGAGGGACGCGAGGACGTCCTCCGTGCTCCGTGCCTTGCCGAAGCCGAGCGAGGTGTCGGCGAAGCGGAGGTTCGCGGCGTTCGGGTCGTGCAGGGCGTACGCCGTCGTACCGGTCCACGGCAGCGGGACCTGGGAGTTCAGGGAGGTGACGACGGGGCCGTAGCGGGTCCACCACTGGGTGCGGGTCACCGGCGCGCCGTCCTTCACCGCGACCGTCACGGTCCGCTTCTTCATACGCTCCGGCTCGCCGTCCACCAGGTACGTCATGGGATCGGCCGGATCCAGCGTCAGCTGGTGGAAGTTGGCCGGAATGCCGGTCGAGACCGTGTGGCTCCACGCCACATGTGAGTTGAACCCGATGGAGATCGCCGGGGTGCCGAGCAGGGAGCCACCGGAGACGTTCAGCTCGCCGGGAATCGTCTGCTGCGACTGCCAGAACCGGCGCCCGCCCTGCCACGGGTAGTGCGGGTTGCCCAGCAGCAGACCACTGCCGTTCGCCGTGGTGTCGCCGCGGAAGGCGACCGCGTTGGAGCCCATGCCGGGGTCGCCCCACAGCTCGTCGGCCGCCTTCGCCACGGCCTTCGCGTCCGGCGTGCGGGCGGCGGGCCGGGAGGACGGGGTACCGGAGGCGGTGCCGGCTCCGGTCGGTGGCTGCGCGGCCGTGATCGTGTCCACGAAGCGCCCCTCGCCGGAGATCGAGGCGATGGCGAGGCCGCGGGCGGCCACGTCGAGCTCGGTGACCGGACGGACCCAGGAGGCGTCCGCACAGGCGGGATCTGTGATCTTCTTCTGCTTCAGCCAGGCGTTGTAACCGGCCGCCCAGCCGCGCATCATGTCCCGGACCTCACGGCTCGGGCCCACGGGCGCGGGCTCGGCGAGCAGCTTCTCCACGGTGCGGGTCTCACGGACCCCGCGGAAGTACAGGTCACTGGCGAGATTCGTCCTGGCCCCGGACAGGGCACCACCGGCGGCCGCGCCGGCGCCGAAGTACCGGGAGCGTTCGCCCCGCAGGGTCACGAACCCGTCGGCGAGCGTGCAGACCTCGTCGGACGCCTGTGCCCAGCCCGTGCCGAAGCCCAGGTCGGCGTAGCTCTTCGCGAGGATGTGGGGAATGCCGTACTCGGTGTAGCGGATGACGGCGGACAGGCCGTCGCGGGACGGGTGCTGCTCCGCTCGTCCCTGGCTCGGGGCGGCGGCCGCGGGTAACGCGGACGCGGCCGTGAACAGGGCCGTGGCCCCGAGAACGAGTCGTCTCAGGCGGCTGCGCATCGTGCCCTCCAACATCATTGGGGGAAGAGAGACTTGAGCGTACGAATGTGCTGCGTGCGCACGTCTGTACAAAACACCGGACGCCTCCGGCGGCGGCAGGGTTGAGCCGGCCGGTGCTTGACCTCGCCCGGCGGTGAACCGAGGATCAGGTGTCATGACGACGCCCGGACACGGCAGCACGGTCGACGGAATCCTGAGGCGCAGCGCCCGGCGGACCCCGGCGCGCGTCGCGGTGGAGTACGGCGACCGCACCTGGACGTACGACGAACTGGACACCGCCGTCTCCCGCGCGGCGAGCGTCCTGCTCGGCCAGGGGCTGTCCCCGGGCGACCGGGTGGGCGCGTACGGCCACAACTCCGACGCCTACCTGATCGCCTTCCTGGCCTGCGCCCGCGCGGGCCTGGTGCACGTGCCCGTCAACCAGAACCTGACCGGCGACGACCTCGCCTACATCGTCGGCCAGTCCGGCAGCTCCCTGGTCCTCGCCGACCCGGTTCTCGCCGGACAACTCCCTGACAGTGTCCGGATGTTGTCCCTGCGCGACGCCGACGACTCACTCCTCGCGCGGCTCACCGGCGCGCCGCCGTACGACGGCCCCGAGCCGCGCGCCGAGGACCTCGTGCAACTGCTGTACACGTCCGGGACGACCGCCCTGCCCAAGGGGGCGATGATGACGCACCGGGCCCTGGTCCACGAGTACCTGAGCGCGATCACCGCCCTCGACCTCAGTGCGGGCGACCGTCCCGTACACGCGCTGCCCCTCTACCACTCGGCGCAGATGCACGTCTTCCTGCTGCCCTACCTCGCGGTCGGCGCGACGAACATCATCCTCGACGCCCCCGACGGCGACCGGCTCTTCGACCTGGTCGAAGCGGGCCGCGTGGACAGCCTGTTCGCCCCGCCCACCGTCTGGATCGCCCTGTCCAACCGCTCCGACTTCGCCACCCGCGAGCTGAGCGGCCTGCGCAAGGCGTACTACGGGGCGTCGATCATGCCGGTCCCCGTCCTGGAGCGGCTGAAGGAACGCCTGCCGGAACTGGCCTTCTACAACTGCTTCGGGCAGAGCGAGATCGGCCCCCTGGCCACGGTCCTCGCCCCCGGCGAACACAAGGGGCGTATGGACTCCTGCGGCCGTCCGGTGCTGTTCGTCGACGCGCGAGTGGTCGACGAGGACGGCAAGGACGTACCGGACGGCACCCCCGGCGAGATCGTCTACCGCTCTCCGCAACTGTGCGAGGGCTACTGGGACAAGCCCGAGGAGACCGCCGAGGCCTTCCGCGACGGCTGGTTCCGTTCCGGCGACCTCGCGGTACGGGACGCACACGGCTATTACACCATCGTCGACCGGGTGAAGGACGTCATCAACTCCGGTGGCGTGCTGGTGGCTTCACGCCAGGTCGAGGACGCCCTGTACACCCATCCCCAGGTCGCCGAGGCCGCGGTCGTGGGCCTGCCCGACGAGCGCTGGATCGAGGCCGTCACGGCCGTCGTCGTCCCACGCGGCGAGGTCACCGAGGCGGAACTCATCGCCCACACCCGCGAGAAGCTCGCCCCCTTCAAAGCACCGAAGCGGGTGGTGTTCGTGGAGGGACTCCCGCGCAACGCCAGCGGAAAGATCCTCAAGCGGGAGCTCAGGCAGAGCATGGGGTCCGAGCCCGGCCTCGCGGCCTCGGACGGCTGACGTCGCACCGCCCCTCCATACGAAACCCCGTTGTGCCGAAGACCCCGAGACCGTGAGGACCGACGCCATGCCGATCTTCAGCGCCCCGGACGGGACCGAACTCGCCTGTCACACAAGCGGTGCGGGCGAGCCGCTGGTCGTGTTGCCCGGCGGACCCATGCGCGCCTCCGCGTACCTCGGGAACCTGGGCGGACTGGACGCCCACCGACAGCTGGTCTTCCTCGACCTGCGCGGCACAGGACAGTCCGCGGTGCCCGAGGACCCGGCGACCTACCGCTGCGACCGCCTCGTGGACGATGTCGAGGCGCTGCGCCGCCACCTGGGCCTGGAGCGGATGGACGTGCTCGCGCACTCCGCGGGCGGCAGTCTCGCCATGCTGTACGCGGCTCGGTATCCGAACCGGGTGGCACGGCTGGCGCTCATCACCGCCACCCCCTGGGCGCTGGGCCTGCCGGCGACGGCCGAGGACCGGCTGGCGGCGGCCCGGCTGCGCGCGTCGGAACCCTGGTTCGCCGAGGCTTTCCCGGCGTTCGAGGCCTGGCTGTCCGGCACCGGTGAATTCGACCCCGTGTTCTCCCCGTTCTTCTACGGCCGTTGGGACGACACCACCCGGGCCCATGCCGACCGCGAGGAGGACGAGACCAACGACGACGCGGGGGACCGCTACGGGGCCGACGGCGCCTACAACCCGGATGCGACCCGGGCCGCGCTCGCCCGCGTCACCGCCCCGGTGCTCGTCCTCGCCGGCGAGATGGACGGCGGCCCGCGTCCCGGCCTGGCCCGGCGTACGGCCGAGGTGTTCCCGGCGGCCGAGTTCGCGGTACAGCCGGGGGCCGGACACTACCCGTGGCTGGACGACCCGGAATGGTTCGTACGACGCGTCGCGCGCTTCCTCCGCGCACGGGACTGAGATCCTCTGCTCTCCGCAGAGCGAGCCCGGTCCGCGCTCCTCACCCCGCTACCGTGCCCGGCATGGACATCGAACCGCGCACCGTACGGGCGAACGGCATCACCCTGGCCTACCGCGTCTGGGGGCCGGAGGACGTGCCGCCCGTCGTACTCCTGCACGCCCGCGGGGCTGATGGTGCCGACTGGGCGGAGATCGCCCCCGCGCTGGCCGCCGGACCACGCCGGGTGTACGCACCCGACCTGCGCGGGCACGGCCGCAGCGACTGGCCCGGCGGATACGCCTACGAGGCCATGCGTGACGACGTGCTCGCCTTCCTCGGCGCGCTCGGCATCTCTCGCGCCGACGTCATGGGCCACTCGCTCGGCGGTGCCGTCGCCTACTTGCTCGCCGAGCACAGCCCGCAGCGCGTACGACGGCTCGTTCTGGAGGAGGTACCCGCGCCCTTCCCGCTGGACCCGCCGCGCCCCCCTGCCGAACGGCCTGACGGAGACCTGCCGTACGACTGGGCGATGATCCTCGCCACCGACGAACAGCGCAACGCCCCGGATCCCGTGTGGTGGGACCATATGGGGCGGATCACCATGCCCACCCTGCTGATCGGTGGCGGGCCGACGAGCCTGATCCCCCAGGAGCAGATCGCCGCTCTCGCCGAGCTGCTTCCCGATGCCCGGCGCGTCACCATCGACGCCGGGCATCTCGTGCACGAGGCACGGCCCGAGGAGTTCCTCGCGGCCGTGACGGAGTTCCTCAGCCCTGCGGACCGTACGCCGTCATGAATCGGTCACGGAACTTGTCCATGCCCCACCGGGGCGCGTCCGGGGCCGGCTTGAGGCCGTCGGTCCAGCTCCAGTCGGCGACCCGGTCCAGCACCTTCTTGTCGCGGGCGACGATCGTGATCGGCACGTCCTTGCCGGTGTCCCCGGCGGTGACCGTCGGCACCGGCTGGTGGTCGCCGAGGAAGACCAGCACCGTGTCCTCGTCGCCGTAACGCTCGACCCACTCGGTCAGGCTCCGGATCGAGTACTCGATGGCGCGCCGGTACTCGGTGCGCACCTTCTCCGGGTCCTTCCAGACCTCCGTGGGGTTGGTACCTTCCTTCTTGATTTGATGGAACACCGAACCGTCGCCGAGGTCCTCCCAGTCGATCATGCGGGCGATGGGGGACCAGGGGTTGTGGCTGGAGGCCAGGATGATCTCCGCCATGATCGGCTCACGGTCCTTCCTGCCGTGCTCCAGGCGCTGGAAGGCCTCCATGCTGAACTGGTCGGGCACGGGCGTCCAGCTGAAGTACGGGCCGTGGTAGCCGAGGTGCTCGGAGTCGTAGATGTGGTCCAGGCCGAAGTACTTCCCCTCCGGCCAGGCCCGGCGTACGCCGGGGACGATGCCGACGGTCCGCCAGGCGCCGGTCTTGCGGAAGTAGTTGGTCAGTGTCATGCGGTCGCTGGTGGTCAGGCTGCGGTACCGCTGCTGGTTCTTGATCCACAGACCGGACAGGAAGGTCGAGTGGGCGAGCCAGCTGCCCGCGCCCGTCACCGGCGACTGCAACCAGCCGCTGCGCGAGTCGAACCCGGCCGCCTTGAGCGACGCGGTGCCCTCCTTCAGCACCGCGTCGGTCTGCTTCGCCATCGCCGGGTCGTCGATCGCGACCCGGCCGTAGCTCTCGATGAAGGTGAACAGGACGTCCTTGCCGCGCAGCCCCGTGAGCAACTGGTCCGGCGGCGTCTTCGCGAAGGCGTCCACGGCGGCCTGCTTCTCGAAGACCCGCGCGTCCTTCAGACCGGCCCGCACCTGTTCCACCCGGTTGCCGATGAACTCCGCGTTGCCCTTGGTGGCGATCGGCACGGTGCCGATCTGCACGCCCAGAGTCATGCAGGTGATCCACGCCGTGCCGAGGATCAGCGTCGTACGGGCGGCGACGGGACGGTGCCGGACCATCAGGTTCGTCAGCCGCACCACGGCGAGCGTCGTGAGGACCAGCACCGCGACGAGCAGCACGATCACCCCGATCACGGCCATCACCTGTCCGGCCCGGCCGAACGTCTCCCGGAGGAAGTCCGTGGCGTGCTCGATGAGAATCCAGTCCAGGACCAGGTCGAAGGGCCGGGCCAGCACCTGGTAGAAGCCCATGTCGGCGAACTTCAGGACCGTGACCAGCCCGAGGAACACGCCCGTGACGACCGCCATGATCCGCCGGGGCCTCGGCGGCAGCGCGAGCAGCAGTCCCGCGAGCAGCACGCCCTCGGCGGGGATACGGACGAACGATGCGAACTCGATCCGCTCGATCCGGTTCGGCAGGAGTAGCGCGAACACGACGAGCGCACCGGCCAGCACCGTCGTCCCCACACTGACGCCGCGCGCCGCACGGGGGTGGCGACGCCGCCATCCGAACCAGCCGGGCTTCGCCCCGTCTTCCGCCGCCCCTTCAACGGCGCCTGCTTCCTGCCCGCCGGCGTCGTCCCCTTCTTCTCGGGCAACAGGGGTGTGGTCGGGCTGCGTCGCGGGGGTGTCACGGCCGGGGGCCGTCGCGGCGGTGCCCCTGTCCGACTCTGCCGCGGCTGTGTCGTCGTCCGTGTGCGTCGGGGTGGTGTTGCTGTCTTGTTCTGTCGTGCCGGCGCCGCCGTCCGGGCCTGCCGCGGCTGTACCGCTGTCCGGTTCCGTCGCGCCGACGTCACCGTCCGGCTCCACCGCGTCGGCGTCGGCGTCGGTGTCCGGTGCCGCCGGGCCTGTGCCGCTGTCGGATTCCGCCGCGGCAGTGTCACCGTCCGCGTCCGCCAGAGCCGCGCCGCTGTCCGGTTCCGTCGTGCCGGCGTCGCCTTCCTGGCGTGCCGTGCCGGCGTCGCCTCCCGGCTCCGCCGTGGCCCTGTCGTCGTCCCGTTCCGCCGTGCCCGCGTCCCCGTCCGACTCCGCCGCGCCGGTGTCGTCATCCGGTTCCGCCCCGCTCCCGGTCGTGCCCGATTGCTGTTGGGAGCGAGTGAAGAGCGACACCCGGTGGTCCTTCCGTGCGGTCTTGCTAGGCATGGCAAACAGAGCCCGGTGACCGAGCCTGCCACCACCAGTACGTCCGCACGTCACCTTAGGTTCAATCGACCGGCCGGAGAATCACCCGTCCGCCGCCACGGCCACCTCCCGCGCCCAGCGATAGTCCGCCTTGCCGCTCGGCGACCGCTGGACCGACTCCGTGATCACCAGCTGGCGCGGGATCTTGTAACCGGCGAGCCGGTCACGGCAGTGCGTCTGGATGTCCTCCAGCGACGGCCGCGCCGCACCCTCCCGCAACTGCACCACGGCCGCCACATGGTGGCCCCACTGGGGGTCCGGCACCCCGGCCACCAGCGCGTCGTAGACGTCCGGGTGAGACTTGAGGGCCTGCTCGACCTCCTCCGGGTACACCTTCTCGCCGCCGGTGTTGATGCACTGCGAGCCACGGCCCAGGACAGTGACCACACCCTGCTCGTCGACGGTGGCCATGTCGCCGAGCAGCACCCACCGCTCGCCGTCCTTGTCGAAGAAGGTCGCGGCGGTCTTGGCCGGGTCGTTGTAGTAGCCGAGCGGCACATGTCCGCACTGGGCGACCCGGCCGACCTCGCCGGCCGCCACCAGTTCGTATGTGGCCGGGTCCACCACCTGCGTACGGGCATTGACCCGGACCCGGAAGCCCCGTTCGGGACCCGAGTCCTCGGTCGCCGTCCCGTTGAAACCGGACTCCGACGAGCCGAAGTTGTTCAGCAGCATGGCGTTCGGCACCAGCTCCTGGAACTGCCGGCGCACCGTGTCCGACATGACCGCGCCGGACGACGACACGCTGAACAGCGACGAGCGGTCGATGTCCCGCAGCGGACCGCGCAGCGCGTCGATCAGCGGCCGCAGCATCGCGTCCCCCACCAGCGAGATGCTGCTGACCTTCTCCTTCTCCACGGTCCGCAGCACCTCCTCGGGCAAGAACTTACGGTGGATCACCACCCGTTGCCCGAAGTTGAAGCCGATGAACGCCGTGAGGGTGGAGGTGCCGTGCATCAGCGGGGCCGTGGGGAAGAAGGTGATCCCCGAGCCACCGGCCGCGACCCGCTCGGCCACCTCCTCCGGCTTCTTCACCGGTTCACCGGTCGGCGCGCCCCCGCCGAGTCCCGCGAAGAACAGATCCTCCTGCCGCCACATCACACCCTTGGGCATCCCGGTCGTACCGCCGGTGTAGATGATGAACTGGTCATCGCCCGAGCGGTCCGGGAAGCCGCGCTCGGGCGACCCCGCGGCCTCCACCTGGGCGAACTCCACACAGGGCACCGCGGCGGCCCCCGGCGCCGGCGCACCCACCCGGACCAGATGCCGCAGCCTCTCCGCCCGGGGCCGCGCAGCCGCCACCCGGTCCGTGAACTCCGCGTCGAAGACCAGCGCCACCAGATCCGCGTCCCGGTAGAGGTACACCAACTCCTCTTCAAGGTACCGGTAGTTGACGTTCACCGGGACGATCCGCGCCTTCAGGCAGCCCAGCACCGTCTGGAGGTACTCCACGCCGTTGTAGAGGTGGAGCCCAAGGTGCTCACCGGGCCGGATCCCGCTGGCGAGCAGATGATGGCCGACGCGATTGGCCGCCGCGTCCAGCGCCGCGTATGTCAGGCGGCGCTCCGCGCCCGTGCCCGGATGGTCGACGTACACCAGCGCCTCACGGTCGGGAACCACGTCGACGACCGACTCGAACAGGTCGGCAAGGTTGTACTCCACCGCTCCTCCTGACCCCGGGACGTGCCTGGCATCGGACGGTTCGCCGGTCATCAGAGCAAAGGGCGGTCCAACTGTGAAGGGCTCGGGCGAAGAAAACTGACTACCTGTCAGAAAACTCTTGAAGTGCTTCCCGCCCTACTGCAACCTGTTCTCGTTCCACGAGAGGGGAGTTGGCCATGGGTGGGACGGAACACCTCACCGTGCAGCGCGAAGGCGCCACACTGGTGCTCACGCTCAACAGGCCCGAAGCAAGGAACGCGCTCTCGCTGCCGATGCTCGTCGGCCTCTACGACGGCTGGCTGGAGGCCGACGCCGACGACTCGGTCCGCTCCATCGTGTTCACCGGCGCGGGCGGCTCTTTCTGCTCCGGCATGGACCTCAAGGCCCTCGCCGGCAACGGCATGGCCGACGAGGAGTACCGCGACCGGCTCAAGGCCGACCCGGACCTGCACTGGAAGGCGATGCTGCGCCATCACCGCCCGCGCAAGCCGGTGATCGCCGCCGTCGAGGGCTACTGCGTGGCGGGCGGCACCGAGATGCTCCAGGGCACGGACATCCGCGTCGCCGGCGAGTCCGCGACCTTCGGCCTGTTCGAGGTGAAGCGCGGCCTGTTCCCCATCGGCGGCTCCACGGTCCGGCTGCAACGCCAGATCCCGCGCACCCACGCCCTGGAGATGCTCCTCACCGGCCGCCCCTACAGCGCCCGCGAAGCCGCCGCCATCGGCCTGATCGGACACGTCGTCCCGGACGGCACCGCGCTTGCGAAGGCGCTGGAGATCGCCGAACAGATCAACTCCTGCGGCCCGCTGGCCGTCGAGGCCGTCAAGGCCTCCGTCTACGAGACCGCCGAGATGACCGAGTCCGACGGCCTCGCGGCCGAACTCACTCGCGGCTGGCCGGTCTTCGACACCGCCGACGCCAAGGAGGGTGCCCGCGCCTTCGCGGAGAAGCGACCGCCCGTCTACAAGCGCGCCTGACCGAAGGAGCCCTCCGGCATGCCCGAAGTCCTCAAAGCCCCTCTCGTCGTCGAGTTCCCCTTCACTCGCTCCCTCGGCCCCGTCCAGAGCGCCTTCCTGACCGGCCTGCGCGAACGCGTCGTCCTCGGCGTGCGCACCGGCGACGGCCGCACCCTCGTCCCGCCCGTCGAGTACGACCCCGTCACCGCCGAGGAGATCCGCGACCTGATCGAGGTCGCCCCCACCGGCACGGTCACCACCTGGGCCTGGAACCACGCCCCCCGCCGCGGCCAGCCCCTCACCACCCCCTTCGCCTGGGTCCTGGTCCGCCTCGACGGCGCCGACACCGCCCTGCTGCACGCCCTCGACGCCCCGGACCCCCATTCCGTGCACACCGGCATGCGCGTCCGCATCCGCTGGGCGGCGGAACGCACCGGCGCCATCACGGACATCGCCTGCTTCGAGCCGTACGACGGCGCCCGGGCCGAACCAGCAGGGCACACGGGTGAGTTCGCAGACCCGGTCACCGGCATCGTCGCCGCCGCCCGCCTCGACTACACCTACTCACCCGGCCGCGCCCAGACCGCCTACATCAACGCCCTCTCCGGCCGCCGGACCGTGGGCGAGCGCTGCCCCGCCTGCCGCAAGGTCTACGTCCCCCCGAGGGGTGCGTGCCCCACATGTGGGGTGGCCACATCCGAACAGGTCGAGGTGGGGCCGCGCGGCACCGTCACCACGTTCTGCATCGTCAACATCAAGGCGAAGAACCTCGACATCGAGGTGCCCTACGTCTACGCCCACATCGCCCTCGACGGCGCCGACCTCGCACTGCACGGCCGGATCGGCGGCATCCCCTACGACGAGGTCCGCATGGGGCTGCGCGTCGAACCGGTGTGGACCGACGGCGCCCGCTATCCCGACCACTACCGGCCCACGGGCGAACCGGACGCGGACTACGACACCTACAAGGAGCTGCTGTGACGAGCGCACCGGGGGACCGCCAGATCGCCGTCGTCGCCTTCGCCCAGACCGTCCACCGGCGCACCAGCGACGAGCTCTCCGAGGTGGAGATGCTCATGCCGGTCCTGCACGAGGTCCTCGACCGCACCGGCATGAAGACCGCCGACATCGACTTCACCTGCTCCGGCTCCAGCGACTACCTCGCCGGCCGCGCCTTCTCCTTCACCCTCGCCCTCGACGGCGTCGGCGCCTGGCCGCCCATCTCCGAGTCCCACGTCGAGATGGACGGCGCCTGGGCCCTGTACGAGGCCTGGACCAAACTCCTCACCGGTGATGCCGACACCGCGCTGGTCTACGCGTACGGCAAGTCCTCGCCCGGCTCGGTCCGCGACGTCCTCACCCGCCAGCTCGACCCGTACTACGTGGCACCCCTGTGGCCCGACTCCGTGGCGCTCGCCGCCCTCCAGGCGCAGGCCCTCATCGACGCCGGCGACACCGACGAGCCCGCCCTCGCGGCCGTCGCCGCCCGCGACCGTGAGGCGGCGTCCGCCAACCCGCACGCCCAGCTCAAGGGGCCGGTGGCGCAGGGGGAGTACCTGGTCCGGCCCCTGCGCAGCGGCGACTGCCCGCCCATCGGTGACGGGGCCGCCGCCGTCGTCCTCGCGGCGGGCGACCGGGCCCGTGAACTGTGCGCGCGCCCCGCCTGGATCCGCGGCATCGACCACCGCATCGAGGCCCACGGCCTCGGCGTGCGCGACCTGACCGACTCGCCGTCCACCCGCCTGGCCGCCGAGCGGGCGGGTGCCTTCGAAAGTCCCCTCGACACCGCCGAACTGCACGCACCCTTCACCGCGCAGGAGATCGTCCTGCGCAAGGCCCTCCGCCTCGGCGACGGTGTCGTCGTCAATCCTTCCGGCGGTGCCCTCGCCGCCAACCCGATCATGGCCGCCGGTCTCATCCGTATCGGAGAAGCCGCCGCCCGCATCCACCGCGGCGAGTCCGACCGCGCCCTCGCCCACGCCACGTCCGGCCCCTGCCTCCAGCAGAACCTGGTCGCCGTACTCGAAGGGGAGCCCCGATGAGCAAGGAGCCCGTGGCCGTCGTCGGCATCGGCCAGACCAAGCACGTCGCGGCACGTCGGGACGTGTCGATCGCGGGACTCGTCCGGGAGGCGGCCCGAGGGGCCCTGGACGACGCCGAGCTGACCTGGGCCGACATCGACGCCGTCGTGATCGGCAAGGCGCCCGACTTCTTCGAGGGCGTCATGATGCCGGAGCTCTACCTCGCCGACGCCCTCGGCGCCGTCGGCAAACCCATGCTCCGCGTGCACACCGCGGGCTCGGTCGGCGGATCCACCGCGCTCGTCGCCGCCAACCTCGTCGCGGCCCGTGTCCACGGCACCGTCCTCACCCTCGCCTTCGAAAAACAGTCCGAGTCGAACGCCATGTGGGGCCTGTCCCTGCCCATCCCCTTCCAGCAGCCCCTGCTCGCCGGAGCCGGCGGGTTCTTCGCCCCGCACATCCGCGCGTACATGCGGCGCAGCGGCGCGCCCGAGACGATCGGCGCCCTCGTCGCCTACAAGGACCGGCGCAACGCGCTGAAGAACCCCTACGCCCATCTGCACGAACACGACATCACCCTCGACAAGGTCATGGCCTCGCCCATGCTGTGGGACCCGATCCGCTACTCGGAGACCTGCCCCTCCTCCGACGGCGCCTGCGCCATGATCCTCACCGACCGCGCCGGAGCCGCCCGGGCACCGCGACCGCCCGCCTGGATGCTCGGCGGCGCGATGCGCAGCGAACCCACCCTCTTCGCCGGCAAGGACTTCGTCTCACCGCAGGCCGGCCAGGACTGCGCGGCCGACGTCTACCGGCAGGCCGGCATCACCGACCCCCGCCGCGAGATCGACGGCGCCGAGATCTACGTCCCGTTCTCCTGGTACGAGCCGATGTGGCTGGAGAACCTCGGCTTCGCGGGCGAGGGCGAGGGGTGGAAGCTCACCGAGGCGGGCGTGACCGAACTGGACGGGGACCTGCCCGTCAACATGTCGGGCGGCGTGCTGTCCACCAACCCCATCGGTGCCTCCGGCATGATCCGCTTCGCGGAGGCGGCGCTCCAGGTGCGCGGACAGGCCGGGGAACACCAGGTGGACGGCGTCCGCAGGGTCCTCGGCCACGCCTACGGCGGCGGTTCGCAGTTCTTCTCCATGTGGCTCGTGGGAGCCGAACCCCCGGACTCCTGAAAGGTCCCCCTCACGTGCCCTGTTGGCCATGGGACACGATCGCTAGGCTGGCCGCGGACGACGAACCGGGAGGAGCACGGACGTGGCCGAGACCACCACCCAGCAGCGCCCGCTCACGGGCTGGGACAAGCCGGAGCTGGACCTCACCAACGCACAGTGGCAGTCCAGCAGCCGGGGGCGGGGGGATGTCCAGATCGCCTTCGTCGAGGGCTTCATCGCCATGCGGAACAGTGCCCGCCCGGAGAGCCCCTCTCTGATCTTCACGCCCGCCGAGTGGGGCGCGTTCGTGTCGGGAGCGCGGGAAGGGGAGTTCGACCTCACCTGACGCGCTGCCGTGCGACCTCGACGGCGGCACCCTGGGAACCGTTCCGGACGGCCGTGACCCCACGGCCGATCCGGGGGTGTTCCGCCCGCATTTGCGGACACGCGACCTGAGACGTCCTCCCGGGGCCCCGCCTGAGCCAGGCTGAGCCCGGAGGCACGGTCGTATTCCGGAAGGCGAGGAACCCATGAGCACCCTGCCGGTCATCGCGGCGGTCGACGGTTCGGACCACAGCATGCGTGCCCTGGAGTGGGCCCTCGACGCGGCCCGCCGGCGTTCGGCACCTCTGCGTGTGGTGCACGTACGCCAGTACGCCCACTGGGCGCAGCCCGAGGTGCTCGCGGCCGGACCGCCGGACCCGCAGGACGACCCGGTGCTCGACCGGGTCCGCGCCGGCCTGGAGGGCCTCGACGATCTGCCGGACACGGAGTACCTCGGCCTGGAGGGCGCGCCCGGCGCCGTCCTGCCCGAACAGAGCGCCTCCGCCCAGCTGCTGGTCCTGGGCTCCCGGGGCCGCGGCGGCTTCGCCGGCCTGCTGCTCGGCTCCAACGGCATCGCCGCCGCCCGCGACGCCGAATGCGCCGTCGTGGTGGTGCCCCGGCCCGGACGCGAGGTCCAGGGCGGGACCGGGGGCGGCCCCGGCTCGCGCGTGGTCGTCGGCCTGAAGGTGGACGGCCCCGACGAGGCCACGCTCGAGTTCGCCTTCGCGGAGGCCGCCCGGCGCGGCGCCCGGCTCCAGGCGGTCGCCGCCTACCCGTGGCCCGCGCAGCCCTGGATGACGCCCGGCGAACTGCCACCGCCGATCGTCGACCAGGACGTGATCGAGGACGAGACCCGGATCCTCGCCGAGGGCTTCCTCGCCCCGTACCGCGAACGGCACCCCGACGTCCCGGTCGAGCCCGTCGCGGCGGCGGGCGACGCCGCCGGACACCTCGTGGCGGCCTCCCCGGGCGCCGACCTCGTCGTCGTGGGCCGCCACCGGCGGCACCTGCTGGCACCCGCACGCATGCTCGGCTCGGTCACCCACGCCGTCCTGCTGCACGCCGCGAGCCCCGTCGCGGTGGTCCCGCCGGCACCGCCGGAGGAGTGACCCCGCTGTAATGGATACCGGCAGGCCTATCATTAGGCACATGCGGGAACCGATCAGCAGGGACGCCCGGCTCGCCCTGGACCTGGCCCTCACCGTCCGGCACGACGCCAACGGCGGTGTCGCCGACGACCTGACCGAACCGGCCGGCCTGACCGCCTGGGTCCGGACACACCCCGAGGTCCTGCCGGACGCCGGCCGTTTCACCGCCGACGCCGCGCAGCTCGCCGCCGTCCGAGACCTGCGGGCCGCCGTCCGCGCGCTCTTCGCCCGCGCCGTGCGCCCCGGCGAGCCGAGCCCCGCCGACGCGACCCGCCTCCTGCCCGTACCCGAGGCCGTACGGCGCCTCAACGAGGCCGCCGCCCGAATCCCCACCGTGCCCGTCCTGGACTGGCCCGAGGGGGCCGGACCCGACGTCCGCCGACAGCCCGTACGCGCCGGCGACGACCTGACGGCCGCCCTCGCACACGCCGTGATCGTGTTCCTCGCGAGCCCCGACCGCGACCGGCTGCGGGCCTGCCACGCGCCCCGCTGCGTGCGGTACTTCCTCAAGGACCACCCGCGCCAGGAGTGGTGCAAACCGTCCTGCGGCAACCGCGCCCGGGTGGCCCGCCACCACCAACGGCACCGGACGACGGTGTAGCTGCGATCGGGTCACCGCCCTCCCGACACTTCGCAGGCCGGGCCACGTACCATGGCGGCATGTCGTTCCTCCGCCGCCGCAGCGCCACGCCCGCCGGGCCCGACTTCGACGTACTGGCCATGGACCCGGGCGACTGGCCCGGCAACCTCGGTGCGGGACTGCTGCCCGCCCCCGACGGCACTTGCCAGGGCGTCTTCCTGCGTTACGACCTGTTCGGCGGCCGCGGCCCCGCCATGATCATCGGCAATCTGCCGGAGGGCTCCCCGGCCCGCGAGGTCCCCGAGGGACAGGTCCCCTTCGAGGTGGCGCAGCTGCTGCTGGCACTGGAGAACGACGAGGAGGTCACCGTCGTCGGCACCGAGGACGTGCCGGTGATGCAGGGCGACAACCTCCTGATCGTGCGCCGCGTCAAGCTCTCCGAGGGCCGCATCTCCTGCGTGCAGTTCGACCGCAGCGACAACGTCCTGGTGACCATCGCCGCCTGGGACCGCCCCATCACGGACGACCTCTACGCCCTCCTCAAACCACTGCCCGCGGAGCTCTTCCAGCAGGGCTGAACCCGGCGGCAGCCCGCACACGAAAGGGCCGCTGTGCGCCTGACCAGGCGCACAGCGGCCTCTTCGTCCCCGTCAGCGAGTGCCGACCGCCGCGCGCACGGCCCGCCGGGCCATCTGGCAGTCGTCGTGCAGCCGCCGCAGCAGCAGCCGCTGCTCCTCGCCGGACGGCGCAGCACCAGGGTGGGCCGTACCCGGTGCCGCCGGGGTCGCGTCGTGCATCGAACGCTGCACGGCCGTCTCGTACGTACGGATCTCCCGGGTCAGTACCAGCATCAGGTTCACCAGGAAGGCATCCCTGGACGCCGGGCCCGCCGACTGGGCGATCTGGCTGATCTGGCGACGTGCCACCGGCGCGTCCCCGAGCACCGACCACAGCGTCGCCAGGTCGTACCCCGGCAGATACCAGCCCGCGTGTTCCCAGTCCACCAGCACTGGACCGGCCGGTGACAGGAGGATGTTCGACAACAGTGCGTCGCCGTGGCAGAACTGGCCCATGCCCTGCCGCCCGGCTGCCTGAGCGATGCCGTGCAGCAGCTTCTGGAGATCACCCAGGTCCCGGTCGGTGAGCAGGCCCAGCTCGTGGTACCGCGAAATGCGGGCCGCGTAGTCCAGCGGTGCGTCGAAGGTGCCCGTCGGCGGCCGCCAGGCGTTCAGCCGGCAGATCGCGCCGAGTGCCGCCCTGATGTCCGCCCGCGGTGGCGCCTCGGCCGGGTGCCGCTGGAGCGCCGCCACCCGCCCCGGCATCCGCTCGATCACCAGTGTGCAGTTGTCCGGGTCCGCCGCGATCAGTCTCGGCACCCGCACCGGAGGGCGGTGCCGGACGAACGAGCGGTACGCCGCTATCTCGTGGCGGATCCGCTCGGACCAGGCGGGGGAGTGGTCCAGTAAACACTTGGCGACGGCCGAGCTGCGACCGGTCGTACCGACCAGGAGCACGGCCCGTCCGTTGCGGCGCAGGACCTGCACCGGGGCGAACTCCGGGCAGATGCGGTGCACCGACGCGATCGCCGTGCGCAGCTGCGCTCCCTGGGGGCCGGACAAGTCGAGTCTCCCGCTGAGCGGTTGGGTGCCGAGTACCGCGCCGCGCCGTGCCCTGCCCGCACCGAGCACGGGGGACGCCGAACGCGCGGGGGCGAGGTAGGGGCCGCTGTCCGTGGGACGGGAGTGCAGCGACCGGGGCGGTGCGGACACGGAGGACGATGCTGCGTACATGGGTTGAACAGATCCCTTCGTGTGCCTGCGACGACAACGCACCACCCGGCCCGGGCTCCCGGGAGCACCCTGGGGAATGTCCCTGCGGCGACCGGGTCGGGGTGGCGCGTTCCTACCTGACACCCGATGCCCAGTGGCACACCATCTGGCGCACCCTGGCGAACCCTGGCGAATAGTCGCCCGGCAAGTCTCCCCGGGCTACTGTCAACTCAGCCGAGAACCTGGGGGCTTGACGTGAGCGGACAACCCAACACCCGGCTCGCGGACCTGTTCGGCCTGGCCGGCTGGTCCAAGGGCGAACTCGCGAGGCTGGTCAACCGGCAGGCGGCGGCCATGGGCCACCCCCAGCTGTCGACCGACACCTCCCGGGTGCGGCGTTGGATCGACATGGGAGAGATCCCGCGCGATCCGGTACCGCGGGTGCTGGCGGCTCTGTTCACCGAGCGTCTCGGCCGTGTCGTGACCATTGAGGACCTCGGTCTGGTCCGGCACGGGCGTGCGGGGAAACGGCAGGGCGGCGGGAGTGCGGAGTCTCCCGACGGAGTGCCGTGGGCGCCCGAGCGGACCGCCGCGGTCCTCACCGAATTCACGGGAATGGACCTCATGCTCAACCGACGCGGCTTGGTGGGCGCGGGCGCCGCGCTCGCCGCGGGATCCGCACTCAGCAGCGCCATGTACGACTGGCTGCACACCGACCCTGCCCTGACCGCCGACGCTCCCGACCTCGATCATCCCCTGCACGCCGACCCCGCTGGGTTCGACCGCTACGAGGCCGCCCCCATCGGGTCGCAGGAGATCGAGGAACTGGAGCGCTCGGTCGAGGTGTTCCGCGCCTGGGACGCGGCCCGCGGCGGCGGGCTCCAGCGCAAGGCCGTGGTGGGCCAGCTCAACGAGGTGGGCGGCATGCTCGCCTACCGTCACCCACCCCATCTCCAGCGGCGCCTGTGGGGCGTCGCGGCCAACCTGGCCGTTCTCGCGGGCTGGATGTCGCACGACGTCGGCCTGGAGCCCACGGCCCAGAAGTACTTCGTCATCGCCGCGCACGCGGCCAGAGAGGGCGGGGACCGGCCCCGCGCGGGCGAGGCACTCTCCCGCGCGGCCCGCCAGATGGTGCACCTGGGCCGGCCGGACGACGCCCTGGACCTGATGAAGCTGGCCCAGTCCGGCTCCGGCGAGGAGGTGCTGCCGCGCACCAAGGCCATGCTGTGCACCGTGGAGGCCTGGGCGCAGGCCTCCATGGGCAAGGGCCAGGCGATGCGACGCACCCTGGGGCAGGCGGAGGACCTCTTCGTCTCCGACAAGGGTGACGTCCCGGCGCCGAGCTGGATGCAACTGTTCGACGAGGCCGACCTGTACGGAATGCAGGCCCTGTCCTACCGCACGCTGGCGGAGTTCGAACCGGACGCGGCCGTGCACGCGCAGTACTACGCGGAGAGGGCTCTCGCCCTGCGGATCGACGGGCGGCAGCGGTCGAAGATCTTCGACTACCTGTCCATGGCCTCGGCCTGCTTCATCGCCGACGACCCCGAACAGGCGGACCGGTACGCGAGGTTGGCCCTGGTGTCGATGGGATCGAACTCCTCGCACCGCACCTGGGACCGGCTGCGCCAGATGTACCGGCTCACGGCCGAGTACTCCGGCTACCCGAAGATCCAGGAGCTGCGGGAGGAGATCAAACTCGCGCTTCCGAAGACGAAGGGCAGGGGCGGCAACAACGCACAGACCTGAGATTCCTATGAGGTGACTTTGGCGACGAGCACGCAGGCGTTGTCCGCTCGATCGCTCGCGCCGAACTCCTGGACGACCGTCCGCAGGCAGTCCTCCGCGGTGCGGTCAGCGGCCAGGCGCGGCGCCAGGCCGAGGAGGAGGTTCGCGGCAGCTGTTCCGGTGTGCCCGGGTACCAGCCCGTCGGTGTGCAGGAGCAGCAGGTCGCCCACCTCGAGGGTCTCTTCGGTCTGCCCGTAGACGGCGCCCGAGGTGGCGCCGAGCAGGACGCCGTCCGGTGCGTTCAGCACGCGCCCCGTCCCGTCGCGGAACAGCAGCGGGGCGGGGTGTCCGGCCTGCGCCCAGACCAGGGTGCGGGTCCCGGGGCGGTAGCGGCAGCAGACGGCGCTGCCGAGGGTGGGTTGCACGGTGGCGTCGAGTAACTGGTTCAGCCAGGCCATCAGCCGGCCGGGCGGGGCGCCGGCCATGGCCATGCCGCGTACGGCACCGAGCAGCATCGCCATGTTCGACGTGACGCCGACGCCGTGTCCGGTGAGGTCGCCGACGCCGAGGAGCGTCTCGCCGTCGGTCAGTTCGAGCGCGTCGTACCAGTCGCCGCCGATCAGCGTGTTCGTGGACGCCGGCAGGTGCCGGGCCACGAGGTCGAGGGTCCTGGGACCCTGGCACGGGAGCCGCAGGGAGCCGCGCCACTGCGGCAGCACGGCCTCCTGCAACTCGACCGCGATCCGGTGCTCGGTCTGCGCTTCCTGCCGCCGGTCGGTGAGCGAGTCACGGGTCTCGCTCACCTCCCGCTGGCTGCGGCGCAGTTCGCTGACGTCCCGCAGCACGGCCCACATCGACGCGGTGCTTCCGTCAGTGTCGAGGACCGGTTCGCCCATCATGTGCACGGTCCGTACGTCGCCGTCCCGACGTGCGATGCGGAACTCGCCGTCGATGGGCCGGGCGTCGACGAGGCAGTTCGTGACCATCGCCGTCAGCTTCGGCCGGTCCTCGTCGAGCACCAGGGACGGCAGCTCGTCAAGGGTGAGCGGGGGAGCGGCGGGGCCGCGGCCCAGGATCTGGTAGAGCTCCCGGGACCAACTGGCCTCGTCCGTCAGCAGGTTCCACTCGGCGCTGCCGACCCGGCTGAGCAGGGAGCCGGGTGCGGGCGCGGCGGTTTCGGGGGCCGCCGTGGGCAGGGGCTCGTCCCGCAGCTGGGCCAGGTACTCGTCGAGGTCGTTGAGCTGGTGCAGGGCCAGGTCGCACAGGGCGCGCTGCCAGCGTCCCCGGGGGTGGTCCGATCCGTCCTCCTCGGCGTCGCGCCGCACGGCGTCCACGTCGCCCTTGAGCCGCCGCGTCTGCGATATCAGCGACTCGACCGAGCCGCGTCCGGGCGGCTGGGCGGCTGGGCGGTCCGCGGAGAGGTGGGACGGCATGACGCACTCCGATGCGGGGACGGTTCGACCAAGGCGGACGGAGGGACCGTTACGACTGTTGCACAGCCCGCGACGCCCTGTAAGGGAATCGGCAACACACGATACGGTGGTGCTTCTGGCATATGCCATAGTCTCACGGAGTTACTCCGAGGTAGGTGCGGAGCAGGCTCCCCGGAGGATCAAGTCGTAGATTACACAGGGAGTTTGACGACCCGTCGGGAAGGCGGCACTCAGTTGCCGCGAGTGTTCGACGACCCTGTGTTCGATGGTTTCAGTACCGCAGAACTCCTGCGATGCCGTCCGCCTCACGGAGTGTGCCGTCCGGTACGAAGCGGACGTCGGCTCCGGTCTCCAGGCACTGCTCGACGATCTCGTCCACGATGTCCTCGCGGCCCTCGAGGTCGCCGCTCTCGGCGAGGATCAGATGGTCCCCGGCCTCGCGGACCGTCACCCGGTAGTTCTCCTCGACGGCCAGCAGCCGGACACGGCCGTCCCGGGCGCTCTGCCAGAGCTCGTCGACACCGGCGGCGAACTCCCTCCGCCCGCGGGCTGTTTCGAGGGTGCGGGTCACGGCTTCCGTGTTCCTGCGGGCCTCCGTCTCGATCACGGGCCGAACGGCCTGCCACACGGACTCGGGCGTCCCGTGTGCGAGACCGCCGTGCGGGACGTGCACCGCCCCCTTGGTGGCGCTTCCGACCTCGTCCAGCAGGGCGAGGGCGGCCGGCGGGCCGGTGACGTACAGCGGTCGCGGGTGCTCGCGCAGGACGGTGCTCATCGCGGTGTCGGCCTCACGCAGGAACTGGCGGGTGCGCTCCTCCCGGAAGGCGCTCGCCAGGTCGCCGACCCGCTGCTGCCGTTCCGGGTCGAAGTTCTCCACGCGGCGGGTCAACGGGAAGCCGTCGGCGCGTTCCTCGGCGACGCGGTCGACACCGCCGTTCCACAGGGTGGCGCGGTCGGCGGAGAGCGACAGCACCCAGAACGGCCGCTCCGCCGTCTGGGCGGAGACGAGGTTGCGGGTGAGGAAGGTGTCCGAGAGCACCACGCGTTCGGGCACGGGCCGGGCGAGCGACCACACCTGGTGCTCGCCGGAAGCGGCGAAGATCGCCAGGCCGTCCTCGGCGTGCGTCAGATCGACCTCGGACAGGGCCTGGTCGAGGTGCCGGGCGACCTCGGCCCGTCGTTCGCGGCTTACCGCCGGATCCGCCTCCAGTTGTCGCTTGGCCTCGGCCACCGCGTTGCGCAGCCGGACCTGGTCCTGGGTCTTGTAGGGATCGCGCCGGTGGGTCGGCGTCAGCACGGAGACCGCGGGGTAGGGGCGCGGGCGCCGCAGCTCGGCAAGGGTCGCGGGACTCATAACGTGCTCCATGACAGAACGATAGAACCGATTCACCATTGGGGCATTTGGGGCAACCGTCCCACCGGTTCGGGTGTGTGGGGATGCGGCCGCGTCGCCCGGGAGTTGGGGAAGTTTTTGCCGCTGGCCGATTTCCGACGGAGACCCCCGTCAGGGAGCGGATCCTCGGACATTGCGCGTGCAAATTTCGGGAACCGGGGGGTAGGTCGCGCTCAGGTTGCAGGCGAGTCGACCGGAGGCCGGTCGCTGTCGCACGCTCGAAATCTAGATGGTCAATACAGCTGATTTGCGGAGATGCGCGTACGTGCGACGTCGGCTGGGTCTCCTTCGACCGCGACCTGAGTGCCGACGCAGCGACCCTGGACGCGATGACCGAGACGATGGGCTGCTGCGGACCGGACGACCGCGGCGTCTGGGCTGAGGGGCCCGCCGGCCTCGGACACCGCAGGCTCCTGATCATCGACCTGCCCGGCGGCCGCCAGCCCATGACCGCCGCCATCCCGCACGGCACCGTCGCCCTCGTCTACTCCGGCGAGGCCTACAACCTCACCGAACTGCGCGGTGAGCTCACCACCCGCGGCCACCGCTTCACCACCGACTCCGACACCGAGGTCGTCCTGCGCGGCCATCTCGAGTGGGGCGATGCCGTCGCCGAGCGCGTGAACGGCATGTATGCCTTCGCCGTCTGGGACGGCCGCACCGACCGGCTCGTGCTGATCCGCGACCGCATGGGCATCAAGCCCCTCTACTACCACCCCACTCCCGACGGCGTCCTGTTCGGCTCCGAGTCGAAGGCGATCCTCGCCAACCCGCTGGCCCGCCGGCGCGTGGCGTCAAGAGCCCCTACGCGTCCACGCAGGGCCCGAAGTACGCGGTCGCCCTCCGGAACCAGGCGAAGGATCTCCTGGCGCGGCCGGACCACCCGGTCTTCGACCTCGTCGACCCCGAACGGCTCCGGCAGGCCGCGCACCGCGACACTCCCGTGAGCAGCCAGGCGGCACGGCGGGGCCTGGAGCGGACCGGCGACCTGGCGATGTGGCTGGACCTCTACGCACCCGAGGTCTCACTCGCCTGACCATGGGGCCCGTGGCCGCACCCGCTCACTCGGAGTCGTGGTCGGAGCCGCAGGAACTGCCGTCCGGCGGAAGAGTGCCGTACAGCAGGAACGCGTCGACCTTGCGGTGCACGCACTTGGAGGAGCCGTAGCCGGTGTGGCCCTCGCTCCGGTTGTCGAGCACCACGGCCGACGACCCGATCCGCTCGGCCGTCTCCACCGTCCAGCGGTACGGCGTGGCCGGGTCGCCCCGCGTGCCGACGAGCAGCATCCTCGGGGCATCGAGGTCCTTGACCTCGTCACGGATGAAGTCGGTGCCCTTGGGGCGGCCGTAGCACATCAGCACCTGGGTGAGCCGGTACCGGCCGAAGACCGGCGACGCCCGCTCGTAGCGGGCGCGCAGCCGGCCGAGGTCCCTGCCGACCTGCGCGGCGGAGGGGCGGTCGGGATCGTCCGCGCAGTTGACCGCCATCAGCGCCGCCGACAGGTTGTCCGGGGGCACGTCCTGCGGGTCGACGAGCCCGCCGTGGGCCGCCCGCCACGGGGGAAGGCCGACGCCTCCGGACGCGAAGGCCTCCAGGCGGCTGGTGTCGCCGTCCTCGAGCAGTTGCGCGACGGCCCGCTGGAGCGAGGGCCACAGCTCCTTGCTGTACAGCCCCTGTGCGAGGGCGCCCGCGAAGTCCTGGCCGGAGAACGCCTCGCCGAAGTCGGTCGGCACCGGGTCCTCGTCGAGCGACTCGACCACCTGGACGACGTGCTCCCTGGCCTCCCGCGGATTCTGCCCGAACGGGCAGGCGATGTCCTCCGTGCACCAGGCGAGGAAGTTCTCCAACGCGGTCTGCTGCCCCTGTGCGCTCACCACACCCTGCTCGGACAGCGGCTCTGTGAGTGTGTCGACGCCGTCCAGCGCCATCCTGCCGACCTTGTCGGGGAACTGGGCCGCGTACACCGCGCCGAGCCGGCTGCCGTAGGAGAAGCCCAGGTAGTTGAGCTCGCCGTCGCCGAGCGCGTCGCGCATGACGTCCAGGTCGCGGGCGGCGTTCACCGTGCCGATGTGGCGCAGGACGGCACCCGAGTGCTCGGTGCACTCGGCCGCCGCGTCGCGCAGCTTTTCGAGCACGGCCTGCGGATCGGCCACGGCGGCGTCGCCGTCCGTCGCGTCCAGTGGGTCGTCCGGAGCGTTGCCGCAGCTGACCGGCGAGGAGCGACCGACGCCCCGGGGGTCGAAGGCGACCACGTCGTAGCCGTTCGTCAGGCCCATGAAGTCCTTGCCGGCCATGGCGAGCTGGCCCACGCCCTGACCGCCCGGGCCGCCGAAGTTCAGCAACAGCGACCCCCGGGACTTTCCCGTGGCCCGGTAGC
The DNA here is from genome assembly GCF_001270025.1 of Streptomyces azureus. Lineage (NCBI taxonomy): Bacteria > Bacillati > Actinomycetota > Actinomycetes > Kitasatosporales > Streptomycetaceae > Streptomyces > Streptomyces azureus. The sequence continues at coordinate 56,472 of NZ_DF968216.1, forward strand.
GGGCCAGGGCGAGATCGAGGGTCCCCTTCCCGGGTTCGGCGTAGTCGAGGGGGACGGTGACCTTGCCGCACTGGAGGTCCTTCGGCATGTCCTCGCCCTCGCACGCCGACCACTTGACCTTCTGGTCGTAGAAGCGCCCCAGGCCGGGCCCGGGGCCGTCCGCCGCCGGCAGCCCCGCACCCAGCAGGGCGAGCCCGGCCGCACAGGGGACCGCGCAGCGCCTCACCGTGGGGCGCGTGGACAGCTTGGCCAGCATCGATGCCTCCAGGGGGCGCCCCGCAGCGGACCGGGGACCGGCGCCCTCGCTCACCATAAGCGGGCACCGGGAGCCGCGCCTCCGGACGGGCGGGCGTGGGCGGAGTGCCCTATGCTGCGCGGCCGCGTCGCGTATACGAAGGGCTTTACCGCTAGTTCGACAACCGGGCCGCTCGATGGAGTGAAAGGCCGATAAGCCATAACTCGGATCGGCTGTCCGCGTTTTATCTCGTGCGGGCGAGTGCCCGCGACGATGTCTGGAAGGCAGGGAACCTATGAAACGGGTTACCCGAAACGGCGTGATCGCCGTCGCCGCCGCCTCTGGCGCGATGGCCCTGACCGTCCCCGCGTACGCCGGTTCCGGGGCGGACGGCTCGGCGGCCGGTTCGCCCGGGGTGGTCTCCGGCAACACTGTCCAGCTGCCGGTGCACGTCCCGGTGAACGCGTGCGGGAACACCGTGAACGTGGTGGGGCTCCTCAACCCCGCCGCGGGCAACAGCTGCGCGAACAAGGACGACGGGCGGGCAGGCCGGCCCGGCAAGCCCGGCGGCGCGGTCGCGGAAGGCAGCGGAAAGCATTCACCGGGTGTGGTCTCCGGCAACGGCGTGCAGTTGCCCGTCGACGTGCCGGTCAACGTCACCGGCAACACCGTGAACGTGGTCGGCGCCGGCAACGCGTCGACCGGAAACGAGTCCTCGAACACACCGGGCGACCGCCCGGTCCGCCCCCACCACCCACCGGAGCCGGCCTCGAAGCCGCCCACTCCACCCCGGCCTCACCCGGCCCCCGAACCCGCCCCACACACGGCCCCCCGTGCCACCGGCGCCTTGGCACGCACAGGCACGGACCACACCCTCCAGGCCGTCGCGGCGAGCGCGGCACTGGTGGTCGGGGGAGTCGTCCTGCGCCGGCGCTTCCGGCCGGGGGCGGACGGCTGAACGGACGGCCGGCGGCGTTCCGCTGCGCGGCTTCCGGAGCTGCCTCGCCGTTTTCGTCGGACTCGTCGGACTCGTCAGGCGAGTCCGACCACGGCCGGGGCACCGACGGCCCTGCGGGCCAGGGCTCGACTGCCCGCCTGCCGGGGTCCGGAGGGCTCCGCCGCCGAGGTCCTGCCGCCCGGGTGCCGAAGGGCGCAGTCCTGGCGGCCCCACCGACGGAGATTCCACGGTGCCCGTGCCGCGGCTGATGCAGCGGATCCTTCGTGTCCCAGCGGGCGCCCTCACACGACGCCGCTCACGCGCCCGTCGGCCGCGCCGTCCCCTGCGGTCGCGCCGGACGGCGTCGCCGATGGGGCCGGGGCCGGGCGGGTCAGTGCCCGTACCCTCGGCGGTGCCGCTGGGATCGTCGGCGGCGCTCCGTTTCGTGTTCGTGCTCGGGCAGCCGCCCGTGGGCGGCGGAGCCTCGGTCCGCTCAGCGCACGGCCATGATCGTCGACGGCGAAACCTCGCCCGCTCGGCCCGCAGCCGGAGCCGCCGCAGGTCCCGGTCGGTTGCCGGGTGACCGTCAGTGACGGCCGGACCAGTGCCCTAAGACCGCCTCCGCCACCCCCGTCAGCAGCACCATCCCGGAATCGCCGTAGTCCGGCAGGGTCGGGTCCGTGTCGATGTGGGTGACGTCCAGGTCGCGGGTCAGGGGGGTGAAGACTTCTGTCACGGTTGCCGGGCTGACCGGGCAGCCGGGCCAGCGGGAGGCCGGGCCGATGCGGTGCGTCGGCATGTTCTCCATGAACGCGGCGACCAGGTGGCCGCCCGGCTCGACGGTGCGGACGAAGGTGCGGCAGAAGTCGGCGAACTCGGCGAAGTCCTCCGTCGCGCCCTCGGCGACGAAGTGCATGGAGGCGAGTTCGTACGAGCCGGGTGGCAGGGTCCGGACGTCGGCGTGGACGACGTTCACATGCGCCAGCGCCCCGGCCAGGGTCGCCGGCACGTCCGGGTTGAGCCGCCGGCACAGCGCGTGGAAGGGGAGCCAGCTCGCGTCGAGGCGGTGGCAGATCTGGTCCTGGAGGTAGGCGACGTTGCTCGCGCCCGCCTCCACGGCGTCGATCTTGCGGCTCGCGCCGGACGCGAGGATCAACGGGTAAAGGTTGGGACCCGCTCCCAACTCCACCGAGCGGGCGATGGCGCCGCGCGGGAAGCGGCGGTAGAACGCGCTGTGGTGCGCGATGACCGCCGCGTCCGAGGGATGCACCTCGCGGTAGTTCTCGCGGAGGTAGTCGGCGACCGGCCAGCGGTCCCAGTCCACGTCGTCGTTGTGTGTCGTCATGGCCGTCTAGCCCTTCAGCCGCAGCGGGAAACGCTCGGACAGCCGGGTCAGGGTCCCGTTCAGGCGGTCGATGTCGTCGTCGGAGGTGAGCACCGTGAGCTGGATGCGGAAGCCCACCCGGTCACGGGGCACGAGCGGATAGCCGGCGAGCGTCACGTAGATGCCACCGCCCACGAGCACGATGCCGTCGTACGACCCCCCGGTGTGCCGCACCACGCAGTTGCCGCGCATGCCGTACGGGCAGGTCTCGCCCGGCCCGCGTTCGCCGATCACGCCGAAGCCGTGCGCGTCGTCGACGTACAGGGTCGCTCCTTCGGCCCGGCACACCGCGGCCAGCGCGGGCAGGTCGGGGATGCTGCCGCTCATGCTTTGCGCCGTCCATGCACACCAGCCGGGGCGTGCCCGGCGGCACCCCGGACAGCAGGGCACGCAGCTCGTCGAGCCGCTCCGCGTGGAAGCGGCGCAGGGTGGCGCCCTGGGTACGGGCCGCCACGCAGCCGTCGTAGACGGCCCAGTGCGCGGTCGCCTCCACGAAGACGTGCCCGTCCTCGGCGCCGGCGCCGGGATCACCGAGGCGTGCACCAGCGTCAGCGTGGGCAGCAGCAGCGCGTCCGGCGCGCACAGCAGCGCGGCGAGCCGCTCCTCGATGCCGGGGTACAGCCGCGGACTGCCCAGCAGCCGCGACCAGCCGGGGTGCGTGCCCCACTGGCGTACCGCGGGATCGACGGCATCCACGATCTCCGGTTCCCAGTCGAACCCCAGGCAGTCGCAGGACGCGAAGTCGCACGGTCATGTACACGATTGTGGCGACCGAGACGAAGGCGATCGGGGCGGCCCTCAGCCGACGTGCTGACAGCAAGGACATGCGTCTCCCCCCGTCGGGGAGACCGAGGCATACGCCTGGTCTGTTTAATTCGATCGTACGTTCGGCCGCGCCGCCCTGCATCTCGGCCGGTCCCCCGGCCCGGGCGGAGGGGGTCAGCCTGACGGGCCGGTACCGGCCGGGTGTCTCAGTCGCGTCCTCGATGGAACCGGACGTGCAACTCCCTCACCCGTTCCGCCAGTTCGGGCACCGGACCGTCCACGACTACGCCTGGTGCCACCTCGTGGACGGGGAGTGTCCGCACCGGCGGGGCGGGGATTCCCAACTCGCTCATCCAGGATGTGAGTTGTTCGGAGGAGGCGACGTAGACGATGCGCCCCAGACCGACCCAGGCGTGCGCGGCCGCACACATCGGGCAGTGCTCGCCGGAGGTGTAGACCGTGGCCGCCGCCCGCTCCTCGGGCGTGAGGCGGGCCGCCGACCAGCGCGCCAGCTCGAACTCGGGGTGCCGCGTGCGATCGCCCGAGGCCACCCGGTTGTGGTCCTCGCCGAGGACCGTGCCGTCCCCGCCGACCAGGACCGAACCGAACGGCTCGTCCCCGGCTTCGAGCGCCTCGGCCGCGAGCTCCACGCAGCGGCGCAGGTACGGCAGTTCCGTGTCCTTCACGACCATGGTGCCGGGCCCTTCCTGGTGACGACGTGATCGACAGGACTGTACGGCCGCCGGGGCGTACGGCCGCACCGGAAAACGAGTTGCCCGGCCCCCCGGCGCCTGCTGAGGTGTGCCCATGGCTCATACGGATCACCCCGCGCTGCTCGCCCTGTTCGACCGTGAGCTGCGCGAGGGGGCGCGGCCGGACGACCCCGGCGGCCGCGTCGAGCGGACCGGCGGCGTGGTGCGCTGCGTCGCCACCGCGCAGGGCTGGAACGGCGTCGTGTGGTCCGCTCTCGACGAGGCTGAGGCGGACGCGGCGATCGCCGCGCAGATCGCCCACTACACCGGACTCGGCCTCGAATTCGAGTGGAAGCTGTACGGACACGACCGGCCGGCGGATCTCGGGCAGCGGCTGCGTGCGGCCGGGTTCAGGCCCGAACCCGAGGAGACGCTGATGATCGGCGAGATCGGCGAGCTGGTTCTCGACGCCGAACCGCCGCCGGGCGTCCGTCTGGAGCCGGTCACCGATCCGACGGGTGTGGACCTCGTGGCCGATGTCCACGAGAAGGCGTTCGGTGCGGACAGCTCCTGGCTGCGCGACCAGCTCCTCGCCCGGCTCTCGGCCGACCCGGACACTGTCGTCGCCGTCGTGGCGATGGCCGGCGACGAGCCGGTGAGCGCGGCCCGCATGGAACTGGTGCCCGGCACGCGGTTCGCCGGCCTGTGGGGCGGCGGCACCGTCGAGAGCTGGCGCGGCCGCGGCGTCTACCGCGCCCTGGTGGCCCACCGCGCCCGCGCCGCCGCGGCACGCGGCTACCGCTACCTCCAGGTCGACGCCTCCAGCCAGAGCCGCCCCATCCTGGAACACCTGGGCTTCACCCCGCTGACCACGACGACGCCCTACCTGTACACGCCGTAGCCGGTCGGCCGCCCCCGCCCGGATGTCACATCCACGCCCGCCCGGTCCGTCGCATGGTCATGACGACGATCCAGAAGAACCAGAGCATCCTCCTCGCCGGCGCGAGCGGCGTCCTCGGCCGGCACGTCACCCGCGCCCTGACCGAGGCGGGCCACAAGGTCACCGGACTGGGCCGGAGCCCCGGCAACGGCATCCGCGCCGACCTCATGGACCGCGCCGCGCTGCTGCGCGCCGTCGACGGACACCACTTCGACACCGTGATCCACGCCGCGACCGCCCTGCGCAAGCCCCCCATGCGCGACCGCGACATGTTCGCCACCGATGCGCTGCGCACCGAGGGCACGGCCCACCTCGTCGAAGCCGCCCGGGTCACCGGCGCCCGCCGCTTCGTCGTGGAGTCGATGGTCTTCGGCTACGGCTACGGGGACCACGGCGACCGCCCGGTCATCGAGGACGACCCCTTCGGCCCGCGCGGCAGGACCCCTCGGCTGGAGCGGCACATCGCGGCCATGCGGACCAAGGAGCGGCTCGCCTTCGGGGCCGAGGCGCTGGAGGGCATCGCGCTCCGCTTCGGCGTGTTCTACGGCCCCGGCGGCACAGACGCCCTGCTGCCCCTGCTGCGCAGGCGGCAACTGCCCGTGCCCGCCGACCGCGGCCGGGTGCTGCCGTGGGTGGAGCTCACCGACGCGGCCCGCGCGGTGGTCGCCGCCGTGGAACGCGGCCGGTCCGGGCAGGCGTACAACATCGCCGACCGCACCCCGCTCGGCCTCCGCGCCCATGTCGAGAGCGTGGCCGGGGTGTTCGGACTGCCGAAGCCGATGACCGTACCGCTGTGGCTGGTGAACCCCATGTCGTACATGCACACGGTGGTGTCGTCGCGGCTGGTGGTGTCCTGTGCCAAGGCGGAACGCGAGCTGGGCTGGACGCCGCTGTACCCGTCCAGCCGTGAGGGGCTCGCGGCGATGCGGTCGGCGGGCCGCTGATGCCGGCGGACATACGGCTCCGGCGTGCCGGGCCGCCGGGTCACGGCACGCCGGGCGCCATGTGTCTCCTCGTGTCACGCACGTGCTGCGGCCACGCCGTACTGTCGCTGTCGTGACGCCGTCGCCGTCCTACGCGGTCAGCGGCGTGCCTTCGAGCGGTCCAGTGCGGCGACGCCGAGCGCGGCGAGACCGATCTGGATGAGCCACTCGACCCAGTCGACGCCCTTGGTGTCGGCGACGTCGAACGCGGCGGCGATCGCGGAGCCGACCAGCGCGGCAATGATGCCGACGAGGATCGTCCACAGGATTCCGATCCGCTGACGGCCCGGGACCACGAGCCGGCCGAGGACGCCGATGACGATGCCGATCACGATCGCACTGATGATGCCGTCGACTTCCATCTCCGCCCCTTCTCCTCGGGACCCCCGCGGTAGTGCGTGTGCCCGCTGACGGCCGGCACACGCCGGTGCGGACATGGAGAGGCCGGTCCGGGCGCGGACCGGCCTTCGGCTTGCTTCCGGTGGGCCTAGGACCTCGTGGAGGCCTTCGCCGCCGTGCCGGCGCAGACCAGACCCAGAATCACGGCCAGTGCACCGATGATGATGTTGTTCCACACGACGCCGGTGTCCGGGCTCTCGCCGACGACCCACGGCGAGATGATCATCCACACCCCGAGTGCGCACATGGCCCAGCTCAGGCCGTACATACGCTCCGGAGCGCGAGTGAACCCGAGCGCCAGGAGACCGATCGCGATGCCCATGATCAGGTTGTGTGTCACGAGCGGCGGCTGGCTGGTCGTGTAGTGGACTATCCACGGGGAGGCCGCGCAGTACAGACCGAGCAGGAACACCGGTCCGTCCACGAGCGCCACATCGCGACCACCGAGCACGCGGGCGTACCGATCCCGCATCTCGGAGGCATCAGGGTGGCTGGTTATGTCACCTCTGGTGGGCGAGACGTTGGCCATGATTCGTCTCCTTCGTCTTGCAGGGCGACCGCGTCTGGTGGGTGTGCGGTAAGCGCCGCGTAAGTTCATTCTGCGCTTATTTATCCTTTATGTGTAGAGGTCGGTGGAGGTGTGAACCTCTACCGGGCGGTACATGTCCAGGCGGATCGGGGGCAACCGGATGTGTACGACAGTGACGGATCGACGTCGTCGGGAGGCGGCGCGGGACAGGGGAGGGCAGCGGACGTGTCTGCGGCCATCGGCGCGAAGGTGTTGGAGCGGTTCCCGGCGGGAGCTCCGCGCGGATCATGGCCGGCGGAGGAGTACGCGGCCCGCCGCCGCGCCGAGGGCGAGCCGGCCACCGTCGTGATGGACCTGGAGTCGGACGCCTTCCTCGTGGTGGTTCCGTCGGACGGCGACCGAAGCGACTGAGACGACTGAATGGCGTCGAAGGCTGAAATCCATGGCCCTTGGAACCCAGGGTCCTGAAATCCGGGGTCGTGAAATCCATCGTCCGGGATACGAGATGAGCCGCGATCTCCTTGACGGCCGTCGTCTTCCGCTGCCACGATCCATGGCATGACCATGCGACTGGACCTCACGCGGCGACGCCACGTCGACCTCGCACGCGTCTCCAGCGCTTCCTGTCGCGCCGCAGCCTGAGTCTCCCGGCTCGCCGCTTCTCCCCACCGCCGCATTCGCCGTCGGCTGATCACCGTCGCGCCGACGGCACGTCATGCGCGGTGCGTTTTCCTCACGCCTGAATTCTGCACTCAGTCACGCCCGTTGAATGCGGCGTCCCCGAATTCGGCGTTGCCACGCGCAGTCGCGCCCTCTCCCGGAAAGAGACCCCATGGCCACCGTCCTGTCCGTCTCCGGCAGCCCCTCCGCCTCCTCCCGCACCAACCGACTTCTGCGCCACCTGGACGAGCGGCTGTCCGCACAGGGCCATGACGTGATCCCCCTCGACGTCCGCGCCATCCCCGCCGAGGCGCTGTTCGGCGCGGACTTCCGCCACCCCGCGATCGTCGAGGCCACCGACCTGTTCGCACATGCCGACGGCGTCGTCGTCGGCACCCCCGTTTACAAGGCGTCCTACTCCGGTGTCCTCAAGGCACTGCTGGACCTGCTCCCTCAGTACGCACTCACTGGCAAGACCGTGCTGCCGCTCGCCACCGGCGGCAGCATCGCCCATGTCCTGGCCATCGACTACGCCCTGCGCCCGGTGCTCGCCTCCATGGGCGCGGCCCACATAGTGCAGGGCTGGTTCACCCTCGACAAGGACATCACCGTGCACGACGACGGGTTCCTGACCGTCGCGCCGGCCGCCGCCGAGGCGCTCACCCAGGTCGTCGACCAGTTCTCCGCGGCGCTCGACCGCACCCCGCTCCTGGCCGTGGCGGGCTGACACCCGCCGGCCGCCGCGCCGACGAACGTTCCACACCGATCGGAGATCCCCGTGTCCCTCACCTTCCACTGGTTCCTGCCCACCAACGGCGACAGCCGCCATGTCGTCGGCGGCGGCCACGGCACCCCGGCCACCGCGTCCGGCCGGGACCGGCCGCCGACGGTCGCCTACCTGAGCCAGATCGCCCGCGCCGCCGAGGAGGTGGGTTTCGCCGGGGCCCTCACGCCCACCGGCGCCTGGTGCGAGGACGCGTGGCTCACCACCGCGATGGTCGGCCAGCACACCGAACGCCTGAAGTTCCTCGTGGCCTTCCGGCCCGGACTGATCTCGCCCACCCTGGCCGCGCAGATGGCCTCCACCTTCCAGCGGCAGACCGGCGGACGGCTGCTGCTCAACGTCGTCACCGGCGGCGAGAACCAGGAACAGCGCGCTTTTGGTGACTTCCTCGACAAGGACAGCCGGTATCGCCGGACCGGTGAATTCCTGCACGTCGTAAGGGAGTTGTGGCACGGCAAGACCGTCGACCTGCACGGTGAGCACCTCCGGGTGCAGGGCGCGGCACTCTCCCGCGTGCCCGACCCCGTGCCCCAGGTGTACTTCGGTGGTTCCTCGCCCATCGCCGGTGAGATCGCCGCCCGGCACGCCGACGTCTATCTCACCTGGGGTGAGCCGCCCGCCCAGGTCGCTGAGAAGCTCGACCGGATCCGCTCGCTGGCCGCCGCCGAGGGCCGCACCCTCCGCTTCGGCATCCGGTTGCACGTCATCACCCGCGACACCGCCGAGCAGGCCTGGGCCGAGGCGAACCGGCTGCTGGACGGATTCGACCCGCAGACCGTGGCGTCGGTGCAGGCCGGGCTCGCCCGCAGCGAGTCCGAGGGCCAGCGGCGCATGCTCGCCCTGCACGGCGGCGGCAGCCGCGAGCGCCTGGAGATCCACCCCAACCTGTGGGCCGGCATCGGCCTGGTGCGCGGCGGCGCGGGCACCGCCCTGGTCGGCAGCCACGACGAGGTCGCGGAGCGGATCAAGGAGTACCAGGCCCTCGGCATCGAGGAGTTCATCCTCTCCGGCTACCCCCACCTGGAGGAGGCGTACTGGTTCGGCGAGGGCGTGCTGCCGCGCCTCGCCGCACAAGGGCTGTGGCGGCACCCCGCGGACAAGGACGCCGCACCCACCGCACCCACGACGCCCACCGAACCCGCCGTGCTCGCGCCCTTCGCGGGCTAGGGCCTCGGTATCCCGTCCCAACGATCAACCCTGAAGCCCGAGTTGGGCGTCATCCGCACCGAGGGGCAAGCCCTGCCCCTCGGTGAACTGGAGGCACACACCCATGAAGCAGCGGGCTTCACGCACTGTCTCATTCGGCCTGGCCGTGGCGTTGGCGGCCGGAACGGCGGCACTCGCCCCGTCCGCACACGCGGCACAGCCGCAGCGCGACCACGAGGCGACCCGGACCGCACTGCGTGACCTGGTCGACAAGGGCGGACTGCCCGGAGTGGCCGCCAAGGTCCGTGACAACAAGGGAAGTTGGTACGCGGAGGCCGGCCACGCCGATACCGGCACGGGCCGCGAGCGTTCCCCCGGCGACCACTTCCGCGGGGCCAGCATCACCAAGACGTTCGTCGCGACCGTCCTGCTCCAGCTGGAGGCCGAAGGCAGACTGAGCCTGGACGACACGGTCGAGCGATGGCTGCCCGGCCTGGTGCGGGGCAACGGCTACGACGGCGACAAGATCACTCTGCGGCGGCTCCTCAACCACACCAGCGGCATCGCCAACTACACCGACGACCCCGCGTTCGTCCACGACGCCGCCGGTCCCGGGTTTCCGGAGCACCGGTACGACACGCACACGCCCGGGGAACTCGTGGCGATCGCGCTGAAGTACCCGCCGCTGCCCGACCCGGAGAGGACGCCGGTGTACTCGAACACCAACTTCGTCATCGCCGGGATGGTCATCGAGAAGGTGACGGGCCGCTCGTACGCGCAGGAGATCACCCGCCGCATCATCCGGCCGCTGAAGCTGCGCGGCACGTCGTTCCCCGGCACGTCACCCCACATGCCGAAACCCCACCCCGTCGGCTACTCCCGGCTCCACCAGGACGCCCCGGACGCCCCGATCCATGACGCCACCGAACAGAACATGACCTGGCTGGGCGCGGCCGGCGATGTCATCTCCACCAGCGGCGACCTCAACCGCTTCCAAAGAGCCCTGATCAAGGGCGAACTGCTGCCCCCGAAGCAGATGAAGGAATTGCTCGACGAGGTCCCCGCGGGGGGTGGGCTCGGGTACGGACTCGGAGTCGAGTTCGCGCAGCTGTCCTGCGGCGTGAAGGTCGTGGGCAAGAGCGGCCGTACCAACGGCTCCCTGTCCGCGATGGTCGGCACACAGGACGGGAAGCACCAGCTGACGTTCAACATCAACGGTGACTGGCTCCCGGACCCGTCGCTCTACATCAACGTGATCGAAGCGGAGTTCTGCGGCAGCGTCCCGTCCCGCACGGACAAACCGTCGGCGCTGCCCCGGCTCGACTAGCCGGACGCCAGCGCGCCGAGGTGCGTCCGGCGTGCCTCGGCCGTCTGGGCCTGCACGAGCAGGAACATCCCCTCGCGTGCCAGCCGCTGCGCTCGGCTGTCCAGGGCCATGGACCGGCCACCCCCGGCCACGATCGCCGCGGTCGTGGCCGCCCGCAGCACGTCGTACGCCCGTGCCTTCAGCGCCAGGCGTTCCGGGACGCACTCGTGCGGGGCGGCGTGGTCGGCCAGGGCGTAGGCCTCCCGCCGGACGTCGTCGAGCCGGGCCCGCAGCGCCCGGGCCGGCTCCCGGCCGTCCGGGGCGTCCGCCACCAGGTCCAGCGCCGCGCCCGCCACCCCGAACACGGCCGGACTGGTGTTGGCGGCCCTGGGCAGATCGACCAGGGCGAACTGCTCCTGCGAGGTGCGCAGCACGACGGAGTCCTCCGGCACCCACAGGCCGTCCAGCTCCAGGGAGACCGTACGGGCGGCGGTGAGAGCCGCGAGCCGCATCGGCGCCGACGGACGCATCCCCGGCTGTTCGCGGGCCTCGGCGACGACGAACACCACCTCGGCCGCGTCCGTCACGCCCGCCAGCAGCATCACGTCGTTCAGACCCCAGCCCGTGTACCAGGGCACCGTGCCCTCGAAGCGCCAGCCGCCCCGCTCGGGCACGGCCCGCACCAGCACGCGGGGGAAGGCACGGACGTGCGCGTACGCGATGCCGGCCAGCGACTCGCCGGTCGCCAGCGGGCGCAGCAGCTTCTCCCGGACCGGCGAGTCGTATGTGGCGAGCAGCTTCACCGGAGTGTGGTGCTGTGTCTGCACGAACCATGTGGAACAGCACGCCCCGGCCAGGATCTCCGCGACCTCCCGCGCCACGGCTGCGGGCGCGTCCGCCCCGCCGTACTCCTTCGGCGCGCCCAGCCCGAGCAGGCCCGACCGCCTCACCGCCTCGATGTGGCTCGCCGGCATCCCCTCCTGGTCGACGCGCTCGGCGTGCGGGACGAGGAGATCGTGCGCCAGCCGCTGTGCGCGGGTGACGAGGGGGTGGGGCGGGACGGCGGGGGATGCGGAGCTCATGGAGGAATTCTCGCGCTCGCGCGGCGTGGCGTGTCGATCCCGGGGTGTGTCGTTCGACGGCTCCGTCAAGGACGCGCGCCGCGCAGGTCCAGTTCCGTCAGCACGTCGAAGTCGAGCCCGTCGGCGCGGGCCAGGTAGATGCGCTGGCGGACATGACTGTCCCGCAGGTGCAGCAGTCCGCGCGGGCCCTCGTACGACACCGCGCCCGCCGCCGCGCCGATCGCCGACACGTCCAGCGTCCCTGCCCGCTTCAGCAGCGCGGCCAGCAACAGCACGCCCTCGTAACAGGACTCGCCGAGGCTGCCGAGGGCGGGTGCCTCGACGCCGTAGCGGGCCGCGTACTGCCCGTGGAAGTCCAGAGTGTCCCGATTGGCCAGCGAGGCGAAGAACCCGGCCGTGCTGTAGAGGTCCTGGGTGGCCGACGGGCCGCTCGCCATCAGCATGTTCTCGTCCATCAGCGTGCTCAGCCGCAGACAGCGCGCGTGCAGGCCGTGCGCCGCGAACGCCCGGTTGAAGCGCACCGCGTCGCTGCCGACGAGCAGCATCAGCACCCCGTCGGCGTCCGAGCGCTCGATACGGCGGAGCACCGGCTCGAAGTCCTGGGTGCCGAGCGGGAGGTAGACCTCGCCGGCGACGGACCCGCCCGACCGGTGCGCGTACCCGCGTGCCGCCCGTGCCGTTCGCCGCGGCCAGACATAGTCGTTGCCCACGACGAACCACCGCCGCACCCCGCGCTCGTGCGCCAGCAGATCCATCGCGGGCCGCAGTTGGTCGCGCGGCGTCTCGCTCGTCAGGAACACGCCCGCCGTGTCCTCACCGCCCTCGTACAGCGCGGTGTACACGTACGGGACGCGGTGCGCGATCCGCGGCGCCAGCGCCTGGCGCACCGAGGAGATGTGCCAGCCCGTGACGCCCTGCACGACGCCCAGGTCCACCAGGGCCTCGACGTGGCCGGCGACCTCGCCGGGCGCGCCCGAGCCGTCGACCGGCACCAGCCGGAGCTCCCTGCCGAGCACGCCGCCGTCCCGGTTGACCTCCTCGGCGGCCAGCCGCGCGCACAGCTCGCAGGTCGGCCCGAAGATCCCGGCCGGTCCCTGTAGGGGGAAGACGAGGGCCACGCCGAGCACGGAGTCGTCGGCCGTGAACCACTCGGACGCGGTGAGGTCGTGCCGGAACATGGCGTCATGATTCCGGCTCGGCCGGACGAACTCCACCGCGTCTCCTAGGATGGACGCACCTCGTGAACTAGGAGCAGGATGCCCACCCCGACCCCGCGCCGGCCCGACGACCTGGTGCAACTGCTGACGCGGGCGGAGCGCCTGGCGGCGCGGCGGTTGCGGGCCGTGCTGGAGGAGGAGGGCTGCTCGCTCGACGCGTGGCGGGTGCTGGCGCTGCTGTCCGACGGCGAGGGGCACCATATGACGGCGATCGCGGAGGCCGCCTTTCTGCCGCCTCCGACGCTGACCAAGCTGGTCGACCAGCTCGTCGACGAGAACCTCGTGCACCGCCGGGTCGACCCGTTCGACCGCCGCCGCGTCCTCGCCCACCTCACTCCCCGCGGCCAGGAGTACTGGCAGCGGCTCGACCGCGCGGTGCGGGCCGGCTGGCCCCCGCTCGGCGACGGCGACGACGAACTGCTGAGGTCCCTGCTGGACCGGCTGACCGTGACGCTGGCGGAGTCGGCACGCGTGTGAGCCCGGGGTGACCCCGGTGCACGGATGACTGGTCTACACCCTTGACTGGTACAGACCAACGCGGTTGAGTGTGCCTCCGACAACCCCCCACCACGGCCGCGCCACCCACGCCGTGACCGGTCCTCCCGGTGCGTGCGGTGAAGGCTCTGCTCCGCCTTGCCCGTGACGGGTGCGGCCGTGTTCCGCAAAGGAGTTGATCCGTGTCGAGACGCCGTGTCTCCGCCGTCCTGGCCGCCCTCGCCCTAGCGGGCACCGCCCCGGTACTCCTGCCCGCCACCAGCGCCTCCGCCGCCGCGTGCTCCAGCTATCCCAACTGGGTGGCCGGCAAGTCGTACGCCGCCGGCGACATCGTCCGCTACACCGACGGCAAGGCGTACGCAGCCGAGCACGCCAACCCGGGCTACGACCCGACCATCAGCACCTGGTACTGGGAGCCCTACGCCTGCGACAGCGGTCCGGGCACGCCCGACGCGCGCTTCGTCGTGACCGAGGCGCAGTTCAACCAGATGTTCCCGAACCGGAATCCCTTCTACACCTACAGCGGTCTCACCGCTGCCCTGAGCGCCTACCCCGGCTTCGCCGACACCGGCAGCGACACGGTGAAGAAGCAGGAGGCCGCCGCCTTCCTCGCCAACGTCAGCCACGAGACCGGCGGCCTGGTGCACGTGGTGGAGCAGAACACCGCCAACTACCCGCACTACTGCGACTGGAGCCGCCCCTACGGCTGTCCGGCCGGCCAGGCCGCCTACTACGGGCGCGGCCCGATCCAGCTGAGCTGGAACTTCAACTACAAGGCCGCGGGCGATGCGCTCGGCATCGACCTGCTGAACAACCCCTGGCTGGTCCAGAACGACGCGGCCGTCGCCTGGAAGACGGCCCTGTGGTACTGGAACACCCAGACCGGCCCCGGCACCATGACCCCGCACAACGCCATGGTGAACGGCGCAGGCTTCGGCCAGACCATCCGCAGCATCAACGGCTCCCTGGAGTGCGACGGCAAGAACCCGGCACAGGTGCAGAGCCGTGTGAGCAACTACCAGCGGTTCACGCAGATCCTCGGGACGTCGCCCGGCGGCAATCTCTACTGCTGACGGCGAGGAGTGTGTGAGACTCCCCCGATGAGCTCACAGATGATCACCGCAGACGCCGCGGGCACCTGGAAACTCGGCGACCTGCCCGTCCACCGCCTCGGTTTCGGCGCGATGCGGCTGACGGGCAGTGCCGCCTTCCATCTCGGCACTCCGAGCGACCGCGACCGGTCGATCGCCGTCCTGCGCAAGGCGATCGACCTCGGCGTGAACCACATCGACACGGCCGCCTTCTACTTCTCGTCGCTGCGCTCCGCCAACGAGCTCATCAACAGCGCGCTGGCGCCGTACCCCGACGACCTCGTCATCGTCACCAAGGTGGGCCCCTACCGGACCTACGACGGGGAGTGGGGCACCTCGGCCCGCCCCGAGGACCTGCGCGGGCACGTCGAGGAGAACCTGCGCCAGCTCGGCCGCGACCACCTGGACGTGGTCAACCTGCGCCGCATGCCGAAGTACGACTCGATCGCCGAGCACTTCGGCGCCCTCGCCGAACTGCGCGAAGCAGGCCTGATACGCCACCTGGGGATCTCCAACGTCGAACCCCGCCACCTCGCCGAGGCGCAGGCCATCGCGCCGGTGGTCTGCGTGCAGAACCCGTACGCCCTCGACCGCCCCGATCCGGCCACCGAGGAACTGCTGCGGATCTGCGGTGAACAGGGCATCGCGTTCGTGCCGTTCTATGCCGTCGCCGGCGAGGGCGGGGAGCGCGGCGCCACCACCGCCCATGACGAGGAGGTACGCGCCGTGGCCCGCGCCCACGGCGCGAGCCCCGCGCAGATCCGCATCGCCTGGACCCTGCACCAGGGCCTCCATGTGCTCGCCATCCCCGGCACCGGCAACCCCGACCACCTCGTGGAGAACGTGGCGGCGGGCGCGATCCGCCTCACGGAAGGGGAACTGGACCGACTGAACGCGCCGCGCCGAAAGGCCGGTTGACCGGTCAGACCACCCAGGCTCCGTCCCGCATGAGATGTCGGCGCGGCAGTTCGTGCTCCTCGCACCACGCCTGGACCGCGCTCGGCCGCACCCGGAAGAACGCGTACGACGCGTGGTCCTCGCGCGGATCCCAGCCGGTCTTCGCGCGGAACGCCTCGGCCGCCTCCGGTGGCACCTCCGGGGCCGTGAACGTCTCCACGTCACCGTCGACGAGGACGACGTCCCGGGTGTCCGCGAAGGCCAGCCGGGCCCGTCGGCCGTCCCGTAGATTCCGGCCCGTGGGATTGGTCAGCCGTGTGCACAGCCACACAGCCTCGTCGTGCCACACGAACCAGAGCGGAACCAGGCACGGCACGCCTTCGGTGTCCGCCGTGGCGACCCAGATGTCGATCTCCCGCCCCAGACGGTGCAGAAGGTCCGCCTTGCGCTGCTCGGGCGTGCGGGGTGGCTCGGTGATCTTCATTCCCGCGACGCTAGTGGGTGGCCGGGCGGACCGCCTCGGGCGGAGGACGTAGGCCGGGGGCCTAGGCCCGTCGTTCGGATCAGGTCGCAGACGCGGGGTCTGGCACGCGCATCTGCGGCGTTGTCGTCGGCCCCCGACTCCCACGAGCTCTCGGCTCCGCTCGAGCAGGGAGGACCTCCATCGCGTCGACTCCCTCCTCCGCCTTGCAACTGCACGCACCAGACTCCGCTCACCGGCGCTGACGAGATGCCGTCGATTCCCCGCGTGATCCAGATCACAGACCCGGGGCCCCCGGGGCGCCGAGGTACTGCGCCCGTCCCTCTCCGAGCGACCAGTCGGCCGGTCCGTTCTCCGTCAGGACGACGAACACGTTCCGCGGCTCGATGCCCGCGTAGGAGTGCGCGAGCTCGGCGATCCTCCGGTACAGCGCCTGCTTGTGCGCGGGCGTGCGACCGGAGCGCCAAATGATCGCGACGTAGGCGATGCCGTCGTCGCGGTGCACGCCGAGGTAGTCGTCGTACCGGAGGGTGCTGCTCGCGCCGTCGTGGTCCACCAGGACCTGGAAGCGGTCGTCGGGCGGGATGGCGATCGTCTCCACGAGGGCGTCGTGGACGGCACGGCCGAGTGCGGCGAGTCGCTCGGGGCCGGCCCGGAGCGTGTCTATGCGGACGAAGGGCATGAGGTCTCTCCGGAGTCGCAGGGTCGTTGAGACGGTTGATGTACATACTAGTAGGTACAGTGGATGCACATGCTGGTAGGTCCAGAACTCCCGACTGTTTGCGCCCCGTGCGTGTTACGTATAACCTCTCCCGTCGACCACACGCTCCGAAAGGCCCTGATGCGACGTATCGCCCTGGTCACCCTCGTCGTCGACGACTACGACGAGGCGATCCGCTTCTACACCGAGGCTCTTGGATTCCGGCTCGCCGAGGACACTCCCCGGCCCGGCGGGTCGCGTTGGGTCGTCGTCGAACCCGGTAGTCCGGGGACGGGCAGCGGTCTGCTGCTCGCCCGTGCCGAGGGGGAGGCGCAGCCCGGCCGGGTCGGGGACCAGACCGGCGGGCGGGTCGGGTTCTTCCTGCACACCGACGACTTCGCCCGGGACCACGCCCGGATGACCGCAGCGGGCGTCACGTTCCTGGAGGAGCCGCGGCACGAGCCGTACGGAACCGTCGCCGTCTTCCAGGACCTGTACGGCAACCGCTGGGATCTGCTCCAGCCCGCCACCGACTGACCGCCCCGACCGAGAACGCACCTTCCGAGGAACACGCACATGACCGCGCCCCGCATCGACACCCTCCGCCGGCTGCCCAAGGCCGTGCTGCACGACCACCTCGACGGCGGCCTGCGCCCCGCCACCGTGGTGGAGCTCGCGGACACGATCGGCCACACCCTGCCCACCACCGATCCCGCCGAACTCGCCGCCTGGTACTACGAGGCCGCGAACTCCGGCGACCTGGTGCGCTACATAGCCACCTTCGAACACACCCTCGCCGTGATGCAGACCCGCGAGGGCCTGCTGCGCACCGCCGAGGAGTACGTGCTCGACCTCGCCGCGGACGGTGTCGTCTACGGCGAGGTGCGCTACGCCCCGGAGCTGATGGTGAAGGGCGGGCTGGCCCTGCCCGAGGTCGTCGAGACCGTGCAGGAGGGGCTCGCGGCCGGTATGGCCAAGGCGGCGGCCGCGGGCACGCCCGTGCGCGTCGGGACGCTGCTGTGCGGGATGCGGATGTTCGACCGCAGCCGGGAGATCGCCGACCTGGTCGTGGCGTTCCGGGACGCCGGTGTCGTCGGCTTCGACATCGCCGGCGCCGAGGACGGCTTCCCGCCCGCCGACCACCTCGCGGCCTTCGAGCACCTGCGCCGCGAGAACGTGCCGTTCACCATCCACGCCGGTGAAGCGCACGGCCTGCCCAGCATCCACCAGGCCCTTCAGGTGTGCGGCGCCCAGCGCATCGGGCACGGCGTGCGCATCACCGACGACATTCCCGACCTCGCCGCCGGCAAGCTCGGCCGTCTCGCGGGCTGGGTGCTCGACCGGCGTGTCGCCCTGGAGATGTGCCCGACCTCCAACCTCCAGACCGGCGCCGCGACCTCCATCGCCGAGCACCCGATCACCGCGCTGAAGGACCTCGGCTTCCGCGTCACCCTGAACACCGACAACCGGCTCGTGTCGGGCACCACGATGACCCGCGAGATGACCCTGCTGGTCGAGCAGGCGGGCTGGACCGTCGAGGACCTGTGCACGGTCACGGTGAACGCCCTGAAGAGCGCGTTCCTCCCGTTCGACGAGCGGAACGCGCTCATCCGGGACGTGGTCCTGCCCGGCTACGAGGCCGCGCTCTGAAGGAGCCCGCGCAGGTAGGCGGCCTGTCCGATGTGCTGGAGATCGTCGGACAGGACGCTGACCAGCCGTACGCCCAGGGTGACGGGCGGGTCCCAGCGCTCGTCGACGACGCGCTCCAGATCCTTGGCCGCCAGGCCGCGCAGGGCGTCGAGGGTCTGCGCGTGCACCGCGTCGTAGTAGCCGGTCAGCAGGTCGCCGGAGTCGACGCGGACCTTGGCGACCTTGGCGGGGCTGTGGCCGTAGCCCGTGTCGTGGCGGGGCAGACCGAGACCGAAGCGTTTCTCCCAGTCCTGGGACAGCCACACCTGGTCGAGGTCGAAGGCGTCGGCGACGTGGTCGTCCTGGACGCGGGTGAGGTGCCAGACCAGCCAGGCGATGGAGTTGGTGTCGGGGGAGGGGCGGGCGCTCAGTTCGTCGGGCCCGAGGCCCTCGACGGTGGCGTGGACTTCTTCCCGGATGCGGTTGTAGCCGTCGATGAGGATGTCCTTCGCATGCATGGCTCCACCATCGCGCATCACCGCGTCTCGTGCGTCCCGGTTCACACGCCGCTGGTCTCCGCTTGCGCGCCTGCGGTCCCCGGTGACGCGCCCATGGTCCCCGGTGACGTGCCTGTGGCGCCCAATGGCGCGCCCGAGGCCTCCAGCAGCGCCATCAGCGCCCGGGCCGCCGGGCTGGTGGCCTGCAGGGGCGGCAGCAGGGCCACCGTCTCGTAGACCGCCTCGCCGGTGCCCTTCACCGGCAGTGCGGTCAGGGAGGCGCGTTTGTGCGCGAAGTGCCGCGGCACGACGGCGACGCCGAGGTTCTCGTCGACCAGGTCTAGCAGGGTGTGCACGTCGTTCACCTCCAGGGCCACGGTCCGCCGTACGCCCGCGGCGGCGAACACCGTGTCGGTGGTGCGGCGCGGACCCCAGTCCGGGTGGAAGTCGACGAACACCTCACCGCCCAGCTCCTCCGGCGTGACGGCCGCGCCGGCCGAAGCGAGCCGGTGACTGGCGTGGCACAGCAGCGTCATCGGCTCGCTGGTCAGCGGCACCGACCGCAGTTGGTCGCTGTCCGCCTGCGTCCGTACGGCGAACGCCAGGTCGAGCCGCCCGGCCGCGACCTCCTCCGCGAGCGCGCCCGACCCGGCCTGCCGCAGACAGATCTCCACGTCCGGATGCTGATGCCGGAAGGTGGCGAGCAGTCCCGCGACATGCACGCCGGCGATGCACTGCTCACTGCCGAGTGCGAGCATGCCGCGCAGGACGCCCTGCACCGCCGCCACCGCCTCGTGGGCGGCCCGCACCTGCGCCAGGATCCGCTCGGCCTCACCGAGGAGAGCCCGCCCGGCCGGGGTGAGCGTGACCCGGCGGGTTGTGCGCACGAACAGCGGCGTCTGGAGCTCCCGCTCCAGCGCCCGGATCGAGGCCGACAGGCCGGACTGGGACACCAGGAGTCGTTCCGCCGCCCGGGTGAAGTGCTGGTCCTCGGCGACCGCGACGAAGTGCTGCAAGTGGCGCAGTTCCATGACTGAGAAGCGTAGCCGCTGAATTCCATCGGATTCTTCTGTTGGACGCATGGGCGCAGGTCACGACAGAGTGGACACCGGTTTCTTCCCGACCGAGCCAACCCCTCTGGAGTCGCGTTGTACACCGCACACCCCGACCGCTACGCGGACATGCCCTACCGGCGCACCGGACGCAGCGGCCTGAAGCTCCCCGCGCTCTCGCTCGGCCTGTGGCACAACTTCGGCCCGGACCGGCCGGTCGAGACGCAGCGAGCCATCCTGCGCCGCGCCTTCGACCTCGGCGTCACCCACTTCGACCTCGCCAACAACTACGGCCCGCCGCCCGGCGCCGCCGAGTCCGCGCTGGGCGAGTTCCTGAAGTCGGACTTCGCGGCCTACCGCGACGAGCTGGTCATCTCCACCAAGGCCGGATATCTGATGTGGCCGGGCCCGTACGGCGAGTGGGGCTCGCGCAAGTACGTGCTGTCCTCGCTGGACCAGAGCCTGAAGCGGATGGGCCTGGACTACGTCGACATCTTCTACTCGCACCGCCCCGACCCGGAGACCCCGCTCGAGGAGACGATGGGCGCCCTGCACTCGGCGGTGCAACAGGGCAAGGCGCTGTACGTCGGCATCTCCAACTACTCCGCGGAGCAGACCCGCGAGGCCGCCCGCATCCTGGGCGAGCTGGGCACCCCGCTCCTCATCCACCAGCCGCGCTACTCGATGCTGGACCGCCGCCCCGAGGACGAGGGCCTGCTGGACGCCCTCGACGAGCTCCAGGTTGGCTCCATCGTCTTCTCCCCGCTGGAGCAGGGCCTGCTCTCCGCCCGCTACCTCGACGGCATCCCGGAGGGCTCCCGGGCCGCGAGCGACAGCCCCTTCCTGAACTCCGACGCGGTCACCGAGGAACTGGTGGGCCGGCTGCGCGACCTGAACGACATCGCCGAGTCGCGCGGCCAGACCCTCGCCCAGATGGCGCTGGCGTGGGTGCTGCGCGGCGGCCGGGTCACCTCCGCGCTGGTCGGAGCGAGCAGCGCGCAGCAGCTGGAGGACAGCGTCGGGGCCATCGGCAACCTGGACTTCGACGCGGACGAGCTGGCCCGTATCGACGCGGTCGTCAAGCAGTAGCCGCCCCCGGCCTCCCCGGGGGCGGCGGCCGCCCCCGGGACAGGTTCTAGTGCCTGCTGGGGCACTAGGAACCGATCCGCTCCTCCAGGCGCACCGTCACAGAGTCTCCCTCCTCCTTGCCGATGGCCTTGCGGACGTCGGCCTTCACGGGCAGCTTGTGCGTGCCGTCGCCCAATGCCATGAACGAGCTGCGGAAGGGGTGCCCGTCGATCGTCCCGCGGACCTTGACCAGGCCGCGGGTGCCGAAGAACTCGACGGACCGGGGCCAGACCAGATAGGTCCAGCCGCCCTCGGCGGGGCTCCTGCGCAGGACCGCGGTGAATTCCGCGTCCAGGTTTCCGGTCGTGGCCATGGTGTCCTCCGGTGTTCGGTCGCCTCTCACACGGCAGACCGCCGGACACCGGGAAACTCATCGCCGGTCTCAGGCGGCCCCGGCGGGCATCCGGTCCAGAAAGCCGAGCACGGCCCTGATCCGGCCCTGCTCGTCCAGCGTGATCACGTCCGACCCGGCCACGGGCGCCGAGCCGTCGGTCTCGCTCACCAGCTCCCACGAGAAACGCGCGATGTGGTGGTGCCCGTCGACGGCGCCGGCGAGCCGGAACACCAACCCCGGGAACTGCTCGCGGGCCGCCGCGATCAACGCGGCGATCTGCTCATGGCCGCGGACGTCGGCCAGGGGGTCGGTGTAGCCGCCGTCCTCGGTCCAGGCGGCGGCGACCGCCTTCCCCCGCGCCGCCGGGTCCTCGGCGTTCCAGGCCTCGAAGTAGCGGGCGACGGCGTCCTCGTAGCGGTGAGCGGGTGCGGACATGGGCGATCAGCCTCCGAAAGACCGTCTCTGCTGGTCAGGGCCCGGATCACCGCTCGCGGCGAACCGGCACGGACCACCCTGCCCGGACCCGGCGGGACCGTCGATTACCTCCGGAGTCATGCCCTGTGGCGACCGCCCGCAGCGTTTCGGCCAACTCGGGGTGTGAACATGTCAGGAGAGTGGCCGGAAAGACATGGTGACAGTGTTTCAGTAGTGAACATACTGACCAGCGAGAGCGCTTCACATCCAGCGACGGCGCCCTCACGCACAGCACGCGAGCCGCAGAGCGGGCAGGACCGGCAGGCAGGCAGGCGGGCAGGGCAACGGGGGAGGGGCACGTGCACGACGAGTTTCTGTGCCATGTCACGGCGTACGGAGTCTGCGACGGCCGCCGCATCGGAGTCCCGCTCGGCACTTACCGGGCGCCCACCCTCGCCCTCGCCCTGTGGTGGCTGCGCGACCGCGCCTCCTGGATCGCCCAGCGCCTCGACCCCCAGCCCGACGCCGAGCACTTACCGCCGGGCGCGCTGGTGCCGGTCGCCGAGACCGTGCCCGACGTGCCCACCCTGCTGCGCGCCTGGTGCGCCGATCCCGGTCAGCAGGAGCGGGTCGCCGAGGAGTTGGCGGCCGGACGGCTGGTGCGCATCGCCACCAGCGACGACACCACCGAGTACGAACTGCTCGCCGAGTCCGTGGACGCCCTGCGGATGCAGCGGACCGCTCCCGTCCTGGGCGTACCCGTGGCCTGAGCGGCTCACCGAGTCATACATCAGGCAAATCGGTAGAATCTTGGTCATGGCGCAGTCGTCGGTAGCACCAGAACTCGTCCTGGAGACCGAGACGGGCTCCACAGTGATGATTCCGGGCCGCGATTACCACGTCGGGCGCGACCCGTTGAGCGACATCGTCATCGACGACGACCGGGTCTCCTGGCACCACGCGGTGCTGCGGCCCGACGACGGGCACTGGACCATCGAGGACGAGAACAGCACCAACGGCACCTACGCCGACGGCCGCCGCATCCACGAGTGGGACGTCGGCCCCGGCAGCGTCATCCGCCTCGGCAACCCGGCCGACGGACCGCGCGTGGTCCTGACGGGCCGCCCCGCACCGGCCCCGGAACGCCCCTCCGCCGTCTCCATGCCGGCCATGACGGGCACCTACCGGCAGCCCACGACCGTACGGCCGCTGCCCGCCCGCACCGTCCGCATCGGCCGCGCCACCGACAACGACCTGGTCATCGACGACCTGGTGGTCTCCCGCCGGCACGCCGAACTGCGCGCCCTGCCCGACGGGACCTACGAGATCACCGACCTCGGCAGCCACAACGGCACGTACCTCAACGGCAGCCGCGTCACCAGCGCACCGGTCGGCCAGGGCGACATCGTCGGCATCGGCCACTCGGCGTTCTGCCTCGTCGGCGACCAGCTCCAGGAGTACGTCGACACCGGTGAGGTCTCCCTCGACGTGCAGGACCTCGCGGTGACCGTCGACCGGGGCCGCAAGACGCTGCTCGACCACGTGTCGTTCCCGGTGGGGGAGAAGTGCCTGCTCGCCGTCGTCGGCCCGAGCGGCGCCGGCAAATCCACGCTCCTCAACGCCCTCACCGGCCAGCGGCCCGCCGACCACGGCACCGTCCTCTACGACGGCCGCGACCTCTACCGCGACTTCGCCGAGCTGCGCCAGCGCATCGGCCTCGTCCCGCAGGACGACATCCTGCACGCCCAGCTGACCGTCCGCAAAGCCCTCTCCTACGCCGCCGAGCTGCGCTTCCCGCAGGACACCGCCAAGTCCGAGCGGCGCGCCCGGGTCGACGAGGTGATCCGCGAACTGGGCCTGGAACAGCGCGCCGACCAGCACGTGCACAGCCTGTCCGGCGGCCAGCGCAAGCGCGTCAGCGTGGCCCTGGAACTGCTGACGAAGCCGTCGCTGCTGTTCCTCGACGAGCCGACCTCCGGACTCGACCCCGGCATGGACCGCTCGGTGATGCACATGCTGCGCGGCCTCGCCGACGACGGCCGGACCGTCATCGTGGTCACCCACAGCGTCCTCAGCCTGGACGTGTGCGACCGGCTCCTCGTGCTCGCGCCCGGAGGGAAGATCGCCTACTACGGGCCGCCCGAGGACGCCCTGGCGTACTTCGGTTTCGAGCAGTGGCCGGAGGCCTTCGAGGCCTTCGACCGGGACGCCGACCGGGACTGGGCCGGGGACTACAGCGCCTCGCCCTTCCACGGCCGGTACGTCGCCGACGCCACCGCCCAGCCGCAACAGCCCCGTTCCGAACCCGTCGCCATCACTGCGCCGCCCCGGCCGCGCAGCCGGGCCGCCCAGCTCAGCACGCTGGTGCGGCGGTACGCGGCAGCACTCAGCGCCGACCGCACCTTCCTGATCATCATGATCGCCCTGCCGTTCGTGATGGGCGTGATGGCGCGGGCCCTGGCGGGCGGCAAGCTGACGCAGGACACGGCGATGAACGCCCTGCTCATCCTGTGCGTCGGTGCGGTGCTGACCGGGGCCGCCAACGCCGTGCGCGAACTCGTCAAGGAACGGGTGATCTACCAGCGTGAGCGGGCGGTGGGCCTGTCCAGATCGGCGTACCTGATGTCCAAGGTCGTCGTCCTGGGTGTCATCACCGTGCTCCAGGCGGTGGTGCTGACCCTGGTCGCCCTGCTCGGCGTGGACCTCAACGCGCCCGGCGGCGAAGGCGTGCTGATGTCGCCCCTGGTGGAGATCGCGGTCGCCGTCGCGCTGCTGGCGTTCACGGCGATGATGCTCGGCCTGTTCATCTCCGCGCTGGTGCGCAAGGAGGAGGTGACGATGCCGCTGCTCGTGCTCGTCGCCATCGTCCAGGTCGTCTTCTGCGGTGCCCTGCTGAAGCTGGACGGTGTGCCCGGGCTGGAGCAACTGGGCTGGCTGGTGCCCGCGCGCTGGGCCCTGGCCGCGATGGCCGGCACCGTCGGGCTGTCCCGGATCGTGCCCGACGAGCTGACCAAGGACCCGCTCTTCGAGCACTCGGCGGGGACCTGGCTGCTCGACGTCGGGATGCTGCTCGTCCTGTCGGCGCTCTTCGGCTTCCTGGTGTCCCGGCTGCTGCGCCGCCACGAACCGGCCGTGATGCGGAAGTAGGCAGCCCCTATGACGACTCCCGGTTTCCGGCCCACCCACGTCGTCCCGCAGCACGGGATGCCCGCCTGGGAGGCGCCCGACCCGGCCCGGCCCACCGTGGACCTCGACCCCCTGCTGCCGGTGCAGCTCCTGGAGCGGCAGGGTGACTGGGGGCATGTGCTGTGCTTCAACGGCTGGTCGGCCTGGGTCGACGGCCGCCGCCTGGTCGCCGTACCGCAGGATCCGCCCGCCGCGGACGGGCCGCTCACACGCAGCGCCGATCCACGCCCGCTGCTGGCCCGTACGCAGGAAGCCCTGGCTCGCTACCGTTCCGCGGTCGAGGACCTCGCGGGCGGTCTGGACCGGGAGTCCTTCCACGCCCGCACCCACGGCCTGCGGATCGGCGTCGTCGTCGACGGCGAGTCCGTGTGGCTCTACGACGCCGCCCACGGGCACTGGGTGTACGCCGACGGCACCCGGGCGAACACGTACGCGACGGACGACACACCCCGTGCGCACCCGGAGCCCCGCCCGTCCGAGCCCCCGGCCCCGGTGCGCGCCCCCACCCGGGTCGTGCCCGCGGAGGCCGTCGGGACGACACCCGGGGCCGAGCGAGTGGGCCCGGGCGAGCAGTCCGCCCCGCCGCCCGAGGCGCCGCCCACGCGGGTTGTACCGTCTGAGCCTCCGGCATCCGTGTCTCGCGAGGCTGCCGAGCCCACGCGGGTCGTGCCGCCTGAGGCTGCCGAGCCGGCGCGAGTGGTGCCTCCCGGGGTCCCCGAGCCGACGCGGATCGTTTCGCCGACGGCTGCTGAGCCGAGGCGGATGGTGTCGTCGGAGGTTGCACAGCCGAGCCCGGTCGTGCCTCCTGAGACTCCCGAGCCCTCCCGGATCGTGCCTCCTGAGGTCCTCGCTCCCACGGAGGTGGTGTTGCCTGAGGTGTCCGAGCCCCGTCGGGTCGCGCCTTCTGAGGCTGTGGAGGCGACGCGGGTGGTGTCTCCTGAGGCGTCCGAGCCCCGTCGAGTCGCGCCTTCTGAGGCTGCGGAGCCAACCCGGGTGGAGTCGCCGGAGGTTGCGGAGGCGACGCGGGTGGTGTCTCCTGAGGCGTCCGAGCCCCGTCGGGTCGCGCCTTCTGAGGCTGCGGAGCCAACCCGAATGGTGTCGCCGGAGGCTGTGGAGCCGACGCGGGTGGTGTCTCCTGAGGCGCCCGAACTCCCTCGGAACATGCCTTCCGAGGCCCCCGAGCCCACTCTGCTGGCATCCCCCGCAGCTCCCGGCGCTCCCGAGCCGACGCGGGTCGTGTCTCCTGAGGCCCCCGAGAACCCTCGGAGCGTGCCTCCCGAGGGGCCTGTGCCAACAGGGGTCGTGCCCCCCGACGCGCCGCCCACCCGGGCCGTGTCCCCCGAGGGGGACGGCGCACCGGCTCCGGACAAGGAGGCGGGCCGACCGGCCGAGGCGCCCACGCGGGTCGTGGGGTCCGAGCCCACCCGGAGCGTGTCGCCCGAGGGTGACGCCCGTTGAGCCGCGAGACGAGTCTGTTCTCGGGGCGGCCCTCCGAGCTGGTCGGGCAGCAGATCGCCGGGTACCGGATCGAGCAGGAGATCGGGCGCGGCGGCATGGCCGTGGTCTACCGGGCCCGGGACCTGCGTCTGGAGCGCACCGTCGCGCTCAAGCTGCTCGCCCCGGAACTCGCCCGCAACGACACCTTCCGACGCCGCTTCACCCACGAGTCCCGGGCCGCCGCCGCGATCGACCACCCGCACATCGTGCCGGTCTTCGAGGCCGGCGAGACGGACGGAGTGCTGTACATCGCGATGCGGTTCGTCGCCGGCAGCGACCTGCGTCATCTCCTGGACCGGGAGGGCCCCTTGCCGCCCGCCACCGCCGTGCGCGTCGCCGCCCAGGTCGCCTCCGCGCTCGACGCGGCTCACGACCACGGCCTGGTGCACCGGGACGTCAAGCCCGGCAACATCCTGGTGTCCCGCGGCACCGACAGCGACCACCCCGAGCACGTCTACCTCACCGACTTCGGCCTGACGAAGAAGTCGCTGTCGCTCACCGGCTTCACCACGGTCGGCCAGTTCGTCGGCACACTCGACTACGTCGCCCCAGAGCAGATCTCGGGCCGCCCGGTCGACGCCCGCTGCGACGTCTACGGCCTCGCCTGCGTCGTCTACGAGATCCTCGCCGGCCACCCGCCCTTCCTACGGGACGACGACATGGCCCTGCTGTGGGCGCACCAGTACGACGATCCGCCGCCGCTGACTGAGGCCCGCCCCGACCTCCCACCACAGGTGGACCCGGTGTTCGCCAAGGCCCTCGCCAAGCGCCCGGACGACCGCTATCCGTCCTGCCTCGACTTCGTCGCCGCGCTGCGCGCCGCGGCGGCCGGCGGCGGGGTCGTCACCGGGGCCGCCCCTGCCCGGGCGGGCCGGCAGCCGGGGGAGGAGCGGCCGAAGCCGCCCCCGCGCTGGGCCGAACCGGTCTTCGTCGAGCGGGCGTAGAGCAGCGGACGAAGGGCAGTCGGTGTGCCCGCTGTTCAACCCGCCGGCTCGGCGCGCACCTCACCCCGCCGCCGTACGTGCCGCGCCAGCAGCGCCCCGGCGAACCCGGTCACCAGCCCCCACGGGACGGCCAGGCCCACGGCCCCCCACAGCCGGGGTCTGAGGAACAACTCGCCCGCGAGGCCGCCGCCCAGGTCGCCGATGCCGAGCACGGACAGGCCGAAGTGCGCGGAGATGCGCCCGACCAGGCAGATCATGAACACCGTGAGCACGAGCGCGACCGCCATGTGCACGGCGTGCTGCCAGGCCCGGACCCGGGCCGGCGACCGGGCCGCCATCACGAACGCGGCGGCGATCAGCAGCACCACGTCGACGGCCAGCAGCCACCACACCCTGCCGTCGTGCTCGGAGAGCGTCCGCAGGTTCAGCTCGGAGATGTCCGGGGTGCGCAGCACCTCGTCGAGCACGTGCGGCATGGGCAGCCCGAACGGCCCCTCCACGCGGCCGTTCCAGGTGGCGCCGAGGCCGATGGTCAGCCCCATCCACACCAGGTTGGGCATGCCGAGCAGGATCACGGCGAACGTCTCCGCCGCGTGCCCCCGGGTCGCCGCGACGACCAGGGCGACGACCACGCCGATGACGACGTAGGCCAGCAGCAGCGCGACCATCGCGTACGCGGCCGGCCGCACCGACGTCTGGAAGCGCAGCAGCCCGGCCGGCAACGGGGCGCCGCGCGACACCAGCAGGGCCAGTGCCAGCACGCCGGCCAGCCACACCACGCCGACGAACACGGACAGCGGAACGTCGGTGGTGAAGCCGATCTCCGGTGAGGCGCCGAACAGATCGCCGAGTTCGCCCAGCGCGTCGTTCCCGAGGGAGATGTCGAACGTGTGGCGGGCGGCGAGCGTCAGGCCGATCAGCGCGAGCAGCCACAGGACCGCGATCCTGGCAGCCCAGCCGGCCAGCTCCGCGGCACCGGCGACCGCGCGGTGCCGCAGGGGCCGCAGGAAACCCCAGGCGATCACCAGTGCCCCGGTGAGCGTGACGGACAGCGGGATGACGGTCAGGCCCGCCTGCGTGTCGGCGAGGTCTCCGGCGCTTCCGGACAGCTTCACGGCGCCCCCGACGGCGGTGACCACGGTCGCCACCACGACCGGCGGGAAAGCGCCGTCCGGGAGGTCCGCCGCCCCGGCCGCCCACAGGCCCAGAGCGGACACCGCCGCCATGGCGAGCAGCCCGCCGAGCACGGTGAGGAGGGCATGCGCCCAGCCGTGGCGGGCGACGGCCCGCTCGCCGGAGGTACGTGCCTGGCCGGAAGAGGTGCGCGAACTCACGCTGCCACGCTAAGCAGCACCCGCGCCGGGTGCCCGTCGGGAGGTCCGTCCGCGTCGGCTTGCGAGCCGTACGGGACCGGAGCACACAATGAACTCGTAATGGAAAAAGCGGCATACACACGGATCAATCTCCTCAGGTGTGAGAAGGCCGCAGAGAACCCACGCGGGAAGAAGAGCTCGTGAGCGTCGAACCGCCCTCGTCCGGGCGCCCCACAGGACCTCCCTCGGGCCCGCTGTCGGGTCCCTCCCAGCCGCCGTCGGGAGGAGGGCCGCCCTCCGAGCCACCGAGCGGGGGAGGGCAGGCGCCGGAGCCACGCCGCCCGTGGTGGGGGTCGGCACCCCGCGTCGCGCTGATCGCCACCGCCGTCGTGGCCGCGGTGATCCTGGCCGTGGTGTTCACCCGGCCCGACGGCGGCGGCACCGGCGCGTCCGACGGCGGTACCAGCACGTCCGAGGGCGAGGTCTTCCTCCAGCCCGCGGCCGACACCGGCCCGGACCCGTTCACCGAGTCCACGGCGAAGGAGAGCTCGGCCTCACCGGTCTCGCCCTCGCCCACCGAGTTGGCCACGCAGAACGCCGTCCAGGGCGTACAGGGCGGAGCGCCCGGCCTGTACGGCGGCACCCGCAAGATGGCCAGCTGTGACGTGGAGAAGCAGATCACGTTCTTCAAGGGGGCGCCGGACAAGCAGCGGGCGTTCGCCTCCGTCGCCCGCGTCGACCCGCCCGACGTTCCCGCCTACCTGCGCTCGCTCACACCCGTGGTGCTGCGCATGGACACGCGCGTCACCAACCACGGGTACAGCGACGGCCGCGCGACCAGCTACCAGGCCGTCCTCCAGGCCGGCACGGCCGTCCTCGTCGACGACCGCGGCGTGCCCCGGGAGCGCTGCGCGTGCGGCAACCCGCTGTCCGCGCCGGTCGCCCAGCAGAGCGCGCCCAAGATGACCGGCGACGCGTGGCCGGGGTACAAGCCCTCGAACGTCGTCGCGGTCACGCCCGCTCCGAAGCCGGTCGACGTCTTCGTCATGTGCGAGCCCGACGGCGAGTGGTTCGAGCGCCACAAGGGCGACACGGGCACGAAGGACCGCAAGACCGAGAAGCCCGACAAGCCCTCCCCGTCGGTGAGCGTCACCACGCCGACGTCACCGTCCGACCCGACCTCGTCGGAGCCTCCCACGAGCGAACCGCCGACGTCGGAACCGGAGACGTCGTCGGAGCCGCCGACGAGCGAGCCGCCGACGTCGGAGCCGCCGCAGCCTCCGCCCGGAGACGACACCGGTAACGACACCGGTAACGGCACGCCGGACCAGCCCCCGGCCTCCTGACCCGGTCCGGCTCACCCGGCACGGACCACCAGGGCGTAGTCGCCGAGGCCGAGCAGGCGGTCGGCCGGCAGATCGCCGTGGGCGGTGCGGACGGCCTCGATGCGGCCGGTCTCCGGTTCGAACACGACGTCCTGGACCGTGCCGAGCTCGTCGCCCGTCTCGGTGAGGATTCTGAGGCCCGGCAGCTCGTGGTGCGGCGGCACCTCGGACGGGGCGGCGGCCGAGCGGACGAGCACGGCGTCCGGGCCGATCGCATGCAGGGCGCCCCAGGCCAGCACGGACTCCTTGCGGGAGTGTCTGCCGCGCACCCTGACGTGGGTGACCACACCGGACGGTGCGTCGACCGTCAGGGATTTCAGCACGCCGATCTCTTCCGCATCGGTCAGCGTCAGGACCGGCAGCCCCCGCGCCTGCGAGAACAGCATCATGGCGGCGTACGCCCCTCGTGGAAGGCGCCGACCCGGGCGGCGAAGGACGGCAGGTCGTCGGCCACGTAGCGGGTGGCGTCCGCCGGGATCACCAGCGCCCGGCCGGAGACCGCGAGCGTCTCGCCGCGCGGCACGTACACCCGGTGCCGACGCCGCCTGGAGCCCTGCACCAGCGCCTTGCCCGCGGCGATCCGGAAGCCCACGACCCGGCCGCTCGTGCCGCCCTCGACGACCACGTCGAGCACCGTCCCGACCTCGGCGCCCTCGTCGGTCAGCACCTTCGCGTGCAGCACCCGGCCCTGCTGGGCCTCCCGGCGCGCCACCACGACGGGCGTCTCCGCCAGGGCACCGGCATCGACGATCATGACCGCGTCATGGCCCAGCGAGTGCACGGCCGCCCAGGGCAGGCTCCGCTTCAGCGGGCCCGACAGCAGTCCCCGGCCGCTGAGCGTGAAGCCGGTGACACGCCCGGCAGCGGCGTCGAAGACGGTGTCCTTGACCTGCGCGACGGCCTCGCCGCCCAGGGTGACCACCGGCAGGGTCGTCAGGCTCCGTGCCGCCATCAGCTCGTTCATCGCTCGCCCTTCCCACCGGGCCGGCGCCGTACCGCGATGACCGTCCCCGACCGCCGGCCGGCCTGCACGGCGAGCGTCACCACGACGACGGCGGCGAGCGCCGCGACCACCACGACCAGCCACATCCAGCAGGCCACCGCACACCTCCGGCGATCCGGACCGGCCGCCCTCGGCCGGTCCCGATTCCTACCGGGTGCCCCGCGGACAGGGGACAATGCCCAGGGCACCGGACGGGCCGAAGGCCTGTCAGGACTGCGAGGCCCGGCTCGGGGTACGAGCACTGTGCAGAGCGTCCGGCCAGTCCGGCTTCCCAGAGAGAAACGAATGATCGACCACCTGGACGGGGCAGTGATACCGACTGGTTTCGACGTGCCCGTGGAACCGCTGAGGCGGGCGGCACACTACACCGGCGAGCAGGGCTGCATCGCCGAGGCGCGATCCTTCGCCGCGCTCTTCCTCGACCAGCTCAGGACCGAGTGGTGCGCCCGCATCGACGACCGGGCCGACGGCGCGGTGCAGCTCGTCGTGAGCGAGCTGGTCACCAACGCCGACCGGCACAGCAACGGGCCGTACATCCTGGAGCTCGTCGGCACCGACACCGCGGTGACGGTGTCGGTCTACGACAGCAGCTCCGCACTGCCCCGCATCTTCCCCCGCAATCCCGAGCGCGTCGGGCGGCACGGCCTGGAGATCGTCCACGCGCTCGCGGAGCAGGTCACCGTGGAGCGGGTGCCGGTGGGCAAACGGGTACGCGTCGTGCTCCCGCTCACCGACGAAACCGATGGCTGAGCCGTCCACCGGCGGTTGAGCCGCCCGGAACCCCGGAATCCCGGAGCCGACACGAATGGCGGGTGCCGTCCCACTCCCGCGTGTGGGGACGGCACCCGCTGGTCCGCCGACCGCGTCAGGCGCAGCCCAGCTCGCCCAGCATGCCCTCGCGCAGTCGCGTGATGATCCGCTTGATCAGGCGGGAGACGTGCATCTGCGAGCAGCCCAGCCGCTCCCCGATCTCCGCCTGGGTGGCCTCCTCCACGAACCGCATGTGGAGGATCTGCCGGTCGCGCTCGCTGAGCTCCGCCATCAGCGGGGCGAGCGAGTGGAAGTCCTCGACGAGCCGCAGCCCGTCCTCCTCCACGCCGATGAAGTCGGCCAGAACCGCCTCGCCGCCCTCCGGGCCGTCACCGGTGAGCGCGGCGTCCAGCGACGACGAGTTGTACCCGTTGGCGGCGATCTGCCCCTCGACGACCTCCTTCTCGGAGATGTTCATCAGCGTGGCCAGCTCGGTGACCGTGGGTTCGCGGTCCAGCCGGCTGGCGAGTTCCTCGCGGGCCTTGGCCAGCTCCACACGCAGTTCCTGAAGCCGCCGCGGCACGTGCACCGCCCACGTCGTGTCCCGGAAGAACCGCTTGATCTCACCGACGATGTACGGCAGCGCGAAGGAGGTGAACTCGACCTCGCGCGACAGCTCGAACCGGTCGATGGCCTTGATCAGGCCGATCATGCCGGTCTGGACGATGTCCTCCATGTCATCGCCGCGGCCACGGAACCGGCCGGCCGCGAACCGCACGAGCGACATGTTCATCTCGATCAGTGTGTTGCGCGCGTACTGGTACTCGTGCGTGCCCTCTTCGACTTCCGTCAGGCGCTGGAAGAACTGGCGGGACAGCTCCCTGGCGTCCCGCGGAGCCACGGACCGCGGGTCCACGACTCCCGGCAGTGCTCCGTCACCCGTGCCGGCCTCCGCGTTCTCTTCGACGACCTGTGCCTGCGACCGGATCACGGCGGTCTCCATTGTCTCTCCCATGAACGTCACGGCTGACATCTGCCTAGGTCCCTCCGGGTTGCGGGTACCCGGTTATCTGCCACACATGCCCGGCGATCGGCCGAGCGGCGGAAAAAACCGTGGCGTGCGACGATCACGACGGGGGAAGTTCCGGCGCGAAGAGGAGCCAGGGTTTCCCAACGCCGCCTGGCCGCCCTCCTGTTCGGCGATTCCACCCAGGGCGGAATGTCGGCCCCTTCCCCTGACGACCACGACTCCTAGGCTGGAGAAGTGACCAACCACGTGCCGAACGAAGCCCGCGTCATCCCCCTTCGCCCGCCCGGCGCGCGCCCCCAGGCCGCCCGTCCGGCCACCGCTCCGCCACACCAGGGGCCACCGGCTCCCGCCGTGAAGGAACCCTTGTGGCGCGACCTGGTCGGTGACGTCCTGCGGCGCGAACGTCTCGCGCAGGAGCGGACCTTGAAGGACGTCGCCGACGAGGCACGCATCTCCATGCCGTACCTGTCGGAGGTGGAGCGCGGCCGCAAGGAGGCCTCCTCGGAGGTCCTCGCGGCCGCCGCCCACGCCCTCGGACTGAGCCTCGGCGACCTGCTGTCGAGGGCGCAGGGCGAACTGATCCGGGTCACCTCGCGGTACTCGGGCGGCAGCCGCCGTGCGGCATCGTCCCCCTCGTCGTCCGAGGGACTGTGCATGGCCGCCTGAGCCCGGTGGGCCGGCCGGCGCCTCAGACCCGCACGAGTCGCCGGCTGAGCACCTCGTCGGCCAGCCCGTAGGCCACCGCCTCCTGAGCGGTGAGCACCTTGTCGCGGTCCATGTCCGCCCGCAGGGTCGCCACGTCGTGGTGGGTGTGCCGGGACAGCACCTCCTCCACCTGGGAGCGGATCCGCACCATCTCCTTGGCCTGGAGCGACAGGTCGGACGCCGTGCCGCGCGCTCCACCCGTGGCCGGCTGCCCGAGCAGCACGCGGGCGTGCTCCAGCACGAACCGCCGCCCGGCATCCCCGCCGGCCAGCAGCACGGCCGCCGTGGAGGCCGCCTGCCCGACGCAGAACGTCGAGATGGGCGCCTGCACGTACGTCATGGTGTCGTAGATGGCCATGAGCGAAGTGAACGAGCCACCGGGGGAGTTGAGATAGATCGAGATCTCGCCCTCCGGGGACGACGACTCCAGATGGAGCAGTTGCGCGATGACGACGTTGGCGACGCCGTCATCGATCTCGGTGCCGAGGAAGATGATCCGCTCGGACAGCAGCCGGCTGAACACGTCGTAGGACCGCTCGCCCTGCGGGGTGCGCTCGACGACGTTCGGAATCGTGTACGTACCCATCACTGAAGCCCCATCCTGCGCCGGGTGGCCGCCGGGCGGATGTCCGCGAGGGACTCCAGGACCCGGTCCACCATGCCGTACTCCCTGGCCTCCTCGGCTGTGAACCAGCGGTCCCGGTCGCCGTCCCGGGAGATGGTCTCCGGTGTCTGTCCGGTGTGCTCGGCGGTGATCCGCTCGATGGTCCGCTTGGTGAACTCCAGGTTCTCCGCCTGGATCTCGATGTCGGCGGTGGTGCCGCCGATGCCCCCCGACGGCTGGTGCATCATGATGCGCGCGTTCGGCAGGGAGTAGCGCTTGCCCGGCGTGCCGACGCAGAGCAGGAACTGGCCCATGCTGGCGGCGAAGCCCATGGCCAGGGTGGAGACGTCGTTGGGGATCAGCCGCATCGTGTCGTAGATGGCCAGGCCCGCGTGCACCGAGCCGCCCGGGCTGTTGATGTACAGGCTGATGTCGGTGCGCGGGTCCTCCGCGGACAGGATCAGCAACTGCGCGCAGACCCGGTTCGCGGAGACCTCGTCCACCTGCGTGCCCAGCAGCACGATGCGCTGCGCGAGCAACTGGGCGGCCAGATGGTCGTCGTACCGGGTCGGAGGGGTGTCGCCCTCCTCCGCCCGCGGGGCGAGTGTCGTGAGTGGGGTCATCGGTTCTCCTCGTCGTGGCAGAAGGACCGCGGACGTGCCGCGGATGTGCCGTCGACTCCACTCTCGGCCTCGGACGATGCCCGCAGACCGCTTCTCTGCCCTCGGCAGATCCGCTACCGGCAGAGCCTCCTCGGACAGCCGGTCCTAGCTCCTCTCGCTCAACTCCCGGAAGAACGCCCGCACATCACCGACCAGCAGGTCGGGCCGTCGGCGCGCCGGACGGCTCGGCGGCGCGTACACCAGGGTCTGCGGGCGGATCGACTGGAGCACGGCGTACCCCCAGCCCTCGCGGGGAACGGTCGCGCCGGCGCCGCCACGAGGTGAGGGCATGCTCCCGCCCCTCGGGGCCGAGCGCGTCCAGCTCGTCCGGGGGCGGCTCGGTGGCCTGCTGGGCGCCCCGCAGCAGATTGAGATGCAGGCCTGTCACGCGGTCGGGATGGGCCCGCGCCAGTGTCGGCCCGGACAGCCCGATCCCAGGGGTGTTCGGCACGACCACGTGGAAGGCGCCGGGCGGACCACCCGTGCGCGGCGGGATCGGTCAGCGGACCGACCACGTCGAGGAACTCCACCACCTTTCGGTCGCGCCGTCGATCGTGGTCGTGAACTGCGGCCACGCCTCCAGCCCGCCCCGGCGGCCCGCCAGTCGTACGCGAGCCGCCGGTAACGGACCGGCTCGCGCGGATACGCCGCCGGCACGTCGGTGCGGAAGCGCCTGATGCCGCTGACCGAAGGAGAGGACGTTGTCATCACCGCGATGCCGGCCGCGGGCCGTGACGCCGCCCAGCGAAATGACCACCCGCCCGGCCGATGAGTTTCCCGGCGTGGACCGGTCGACACAGAAGACAGCGATCCTCGCTCCAGGAGGTACTCATGGCATCCGACGGTTTCACCACGTGTCTCTGGTTCGACGGCCAGGCCGAGGAGGCCGCCCACTTCTACGTCTCGGTCTTCAAGAACTCCAGTGTCGGAAAGATCGCCCGCTACCCCGAGGGAGCGCCCCAGCCCGCCGGCAGCGTGATGACCGTCGAGTTCACGGCCAACGGCCACAAGTTCCTCGGGCTCAACGGCGGCCCCCAGTTCAAGTTCACCGAGGCCGTCTCCTTCATGATCTTCTGCGAGAACCAGGAGGAGATCGACTACTACTGGACCAAGCTCACCGAGAACGGCGGCGAGCCCGGCCCGTGCGGTTGGCTCAAGGACCAGTACGGCGTGTCCTGGCAGGTCGTCCCCGACCGGCTCGACGACATGATCACCGACCCGGACCCGGCGAAGGCGGCCCGGGTGACCGAGGCGTTCATGGCGATGAGCAAGTTCGACATCGCGGCCCTGGAGAAGGCGTACGCGGGCGAATGAAGCGCCCCCCGGACAGGGGCAGGAAGCTTTACCTTTCTGCCCCTACCGGGACTCGGCTCTGCCCCTACCGGGGCTCGGCCAGGATCTCCCTGATCATCTGCCCCTACCGGGACTCGGCCAGGATCTCCCTGATCACATGCCGCGAGTTCTCCGCGACAGGCGGGTTGGTGTCCCAGTAGTACGGCAGCGCGATGACCGCGATCGACAGGGCCCAGCCCCGGCCTCGCGCCCACTCGGCCTCGTCCGCGCCCACGCCCTCGCGGAAGACGCCGCGGACCTCGGCGGGCAGCACACACCAGGCGCTGATGAGGTCGACGGCGGGGTCGCCCACTCCCACCGTGCCGTAGTCGATCACGGCGGTCAGCCGTCCGCCGCTGACCAGCAGGTTCCCGGCCATCAGATCGCCGTGCGCCCAGACCGGCGGCCCTGCGTACTCCGGGACGCGCAGGGCCTGCTCCCACAGGTCCGTCACCGCAGCGGTGTCGATCCGCCCCGCCAGCTGCGCGAGCGCCTCACGCATGAAACGGTCCCGGGTCGCCAGAGGCACACCCCGGTACCCGATCGGGCCCTGCGCCGCGTCGACCCGGCGCAGGGCGGCGACGTACGCCCCCAGGTCCTCGGCGAGCAGCCGGGGTTCCCCGAGCGTGCCGGGCACGGGGTTGCGACCGTCCAGCCAGCTGTACACGGCCCAGGGCCACGGGAATTCCTCACCGGGCTCACCCCGCCCCAGGGGTTCGGGAGCGGCGGTGGGGAGCCCGGGTGCCAGCCGGGGCAGCCAGCGCAGTTCGTGCGTGATGCCCTCGACGGCGCGGGGATGCCGCGGAAGCCGTACGACCTTGTCCGCACCGAGGCGGAACATGGCGTTCTCCGTCCCGGAGGACTCCAGTCGCCGCAGGGGCAGTCCTGCCCAGAGCGGGAACCGTCCCGCGATCAGCCGGCCGACGAGCGAGACGTCGATGTCCACTTCGTCCTCATGCATTCGAACCGCGCACATGCCGCCATTCGAGCGGTCAAGTCACCGACTGTCGAATGGTTTTCGTGATCTCCCGGGCGATGCGCAGGATGCCGGGGGAGCGGACCGGGCAGGGCTTCGGCGTGGACGTCGTGGGCGCCAGGCAGAAGTGCAGGTAGTCGTCGTCCCGGTGCAGGGCCGTCCGGTCGCGCGACGGCTGAGTGCAGTAGTCCGGATGGGCACGCTCGTAGGCGGTGCACGGGAGGTACTGCGTCCAGGTGTAGCGGTCCGAGCCCGGACTCACCGCTTTCCCGGCGTCGGCGACGATGCCGCCCGACGTGGCGGCCAGCCGCTCGTACAGTCCGTTCACCCGGCGCACCCGGTCGGGCGTGATCGGATCCGGGCCCTGGAGCACCCACACGATCCGAGGCCGGTGGGACCCGCCGGCCGTCGCGATCTGCTCGACGAGCTTGCGCGCGTCGGCCTCGTACCGCTTGAAGTACCGCTCCCGCGCACCGTCGTACGTGATCCCGTCCATGCACCAGGTGAAGTCCCAGGCGTTGCCCCAGAACTGCAACACCACGAAGTCCGGACGCAGCGACCGCACCAGGGCGGCCGCCTTGTCCCGGGCCGGTACGAGGGACCGCTCGGCCGTGCCCTCCAGGTAGTCGCACAGGGTGGTGCCCGAGTAGGGGGCACTCGTGTACTTCGCGCGCAGGTCCCGGCGCAGCTCCTGGCCGAGGACCTTCTGGTTCTCCATGGCGAGCGAGTCACCGAGGTACAGCACGGTGGGCGCTTGCACGGGGGCCCGGGCACTGGGGGAGGAGGCCGGGGCACGCTGGTGCGTGGTCGCGGACACCTCCGGAGCGGACGGCGGGGGAGTCTCGGGCCCGGACGACGGATCAGCGCACGCACCGAGCAGCAACCCCGCCACCAGCACACCCACGAACCACGGTCTGCGCATACGGCAACTCCCGCCCCGGGCCGGTGAAACGGCTCCCCAGGCAAGCACAGCCGGACCCCTGGGGGAAGACACGAGTCGGCCACGGAACCGCGGTCCGCGGCCGACGACATGACGGCGGGTCAGGCCCGGAGACAGCGCCCTCGTGGCGCAGGTGAGGCCGGGCGCCTGCCGAACGGGGCCGCCCCCGGCTCACTTCACGACAAGTCGTTCACCAGCACCGCCGCCCCGTCGAACCGCCCTGCCTTGAGATCCGCGAGCGCCTCCACGGCCCGCGACAGCGGATAAGGATGGGTGGTCGCGCGTACGCCGTACCTCGCCGCGAGGGTCAGGAACTCGCGGCCGTCCTCGCGCGTGCTGGAGGCGACGCTGCGCACCTGCTTCTCGTAGAAGAGCTCGGTCTCGTAGTGCAGGGGAGGTGTGTCGGTGAGGTGGATGCCGGCGATGGCCAGGACACCGCCGCGGTCCAGGGCGCGCAGCGCGACCGGGACCAACTCGCCCGCAGGCGCGAACAGGATCGCGCTGTCCAGCGGCTCCGGCGGCCGCTGGTACGCGTCCTGCGCGGAGGCCGCGCCCAGCTCCAGCGCCAGCCGCCGGGCGGCAGCCCCGCGCGTCATGACGTGCACGGTGGCGCCCTCGGCGAGCGCCACCTGCGCGCACAGATGGGCGCTGCCCCCGAAGCCGTACAGCCCGAGCCGTCCGCCGGGCGGCAGCCCGGCCCGCCGCAGCGCCCGGTGGCCGATGATCCCCGCGCACAGCAGGGGAGCCAGGGCCACGTCCGGCACGCCGTCCGGCAGCCGGTAGGCGAACGCCGCCGGCACCGTCGTGTACTCCGAGTAGCCACCGTCGGCGCACCAGCCCGTGTACTCGGAGCGGGGACACAGGTTCTCCGCGCCGCGCGCGCAGTACGCGCAGGTGCCGTCGGTGCGGCGCAGCCAGGCCACACCGACACGGTCGCCCGCCGCGAAGCCGCGCACCGCCGCGCCCGCCCCGGCCACCACGCCGACGACCTCGTGACCGGGCGTGACGCCCGCCCGGCGCACGGGCAGGTCGCCCTCGGCGACGTGCAGGTCGGTGCGGCACACACCGCAGGCGCGCACCCGCACCAGCAGCTCGTCGTCCGCGGGCACCGGCACCGGTTTCCCGACCAGCCGCAGAGACCCCTCCTCGACCGGGCCTGGCCGCACCACCGACCACGTGCGCATCGTCCCGTCCGCCATGCCGCCGCTCCCGTCCTGCCGAGCGCCCACGCCCAGTCTGCGACGGAACCGCCCGTTCGGCGCGCGGGCCGGCCCACGGGTGATTAGCGTGAGGAAACGGACTGTCCACCCATTCGGAGAGGGTCGCAGCCATGGCCGTGCAACCTGAAGGAAGCCCGTGCTGGGCCGACGCGATGTTCAGCGACCTCGAAGGGGCCAAGAGCTTCTACGGAGACGTCCTCGGCTGGACCTTCGCCGAGGCGTCGACGGAGTTCGGCAATTACACCGAGGCCTATGCGAACGGCAAGGCGGTCGCCGCCGTCGTCCCGCCCATGCCCGGCCAGGAGGGCCAGTCGCAGTGGTGCCTGTACTTCGCGGCCCGGGATGCCGCCGCCACCGCCGCCCGGATCCGTGACCACGGCGGCGAGGTCCTCATGGAGCCGATGCGGGTCGGCGACTTCGGCACCATGTGCCTGGCCCGCGACCCGGGCGGTGTCGTCTTCGGCGTTTGGCAGGCGGGCACCCATGAGGGTTTCGACACGATGGCCGAACCGGGTGCCTACACGTGGGCGGAGGTCTTCACCCGCGAGCCCGAGAAGTCCGACGCGTTCTTCCCCGCCGTCTTCTCCTACCAGCAGAAGGAGATGGAGGACGAGGAGATGGACTTCCGGATCTACGACCTCGGCGACCGCAGCGTGCTGGGCCGGATGAAGATGACGGACGACACCCCGCCCGAGGTGCCGCCGTACATCGACGTCTACTTCGCCGTCGAGGACTGTGACGACGCCGTCGCGAAGGCCACCAAGCTGGGCGGCGGCCTGCGCTTCGGGCCCATGGACACCCCGTTCGGCCGGTTCGCGTCCCTCAGCGATCCGCAGGGCGCCAACTTCTCGGTCATCGACATCACCAGGACCGAGGGCGAGATGCCGAAGATGACCGACGTGAGCTGAGACCTCCGGCCGGACGGCCCACGCGGTCATGGCATGATCGGGCCCATGCGTGAACGTGTTGTGGCCGCGTGTGACGGGGCTTCTAAGGGAAATCCCGGGCCCGCGGGCTGGGCCTGGGTCGTCGCCGATGCTTCCGAGAGCCCGGTGCGCTGGGAGGCGGGGCCGCTCGGCAAGGCCACCAACAACGTCGCGGAACTCACCGCGCTCGAACGCCTGCTGACGGCCACCGACCCGGACGTGCCGCTCGAGATCCGGATGGACTCGCAGTACGCGATGAAGGCCGTCACCACCTGGCTGCCCGGCTGGAAGCGCAACGGCTGGAAGACGTCCGGCGGAAAGCCGGTCGCCAACCAGGACCTTGTCGTGCGCATCGACGAGCTCCTGGACGGCCGCTCGGTCGAGTTCCGCTACGTGCCCGCCCACCAGGTCGACGGCGACCGGCTCAACGACTTCGCCGACCGCGCCGCCAGCCAGGCCGCCACCACCCAGGAGCCCGCGGGCAGCGGCCTCGGCTCGCCCGAGCCGCCGCCCGCCCCGGACACCCCGGCCAAGGCCCCGCGCGCCCGGTCGCGCGGCGGCGCGGCCCGCACCACGAAGGCCTCCTCGCGCACCATCAAGGCCAAGTTCCCCGGCTGCTGCCAGTGCGGCCGCTCCTACGCGGCCGGGGAGGCCATCGCCAAGAACGATCGCGGCTGGGGCCACCCGGAGTGCCGCACGGCCGAGACCGTCTGACCGGCTCCTCGGCCGACAGATCTGGTCACTCGGGCCTTTCCGCTCTCTCAGCCATGGCCGACGAGTTGCCGGGTTCTGGGGCATGACGATGACCCGCTGTCGCAGGTGGGACGTCGGGGCCTTCAAAACCGCCTGCCGTGCGGTGGCCTTTGCGGCGAGTCCTCCGCAGGCTGGTGTGCCTCTGGCGGACTTCACATCCCCACCGGCGTGGGCGGACGCATTTGAGCTGGGCGGCTTCCGGCTGCTGGACATCGGAGAACTGATTATTCCGTTGGCCGCGGCTGACACCAGCGAGCTCGCCGAAGCAGAGCTGGAACAGGTGCGTTACTGGCGTCCCGGCACGGTCGGCGAGCTGATGTTCAACTAGTGGGACTGAGAGAGACCTTCCCTGCCGCTCGCTGACCAGCTCATAGAGGTCGGCAGTCTGGGTTGCGTTCAGCTGGCGCATCGCGAATTCGTCGAGGACAAGGATGTCGGGCGGACCAATTCGCGGATCCGTTTCTCCCAGGTGCGGTCTGCGCGGCCGCTAGCGAGGTCTGTCAGGACGCAGCTGGTCTTGGCGAAGCGAACCTGGGCGTCCTGGCGGACGGCGAGGTGGCCGAGTGCCTGCGCGATGTGCGTCTTGCCGACGCCGACCGGCCCGCAGAGAATGACCGACTCGCCGGCATGGAGCCAGCGTACGGCTCCCAGGTCGAGGATCTGGGCGGCAGGCAGCTTCGAAGAGGCGGTGAAGTCGACGCTGCCGGCCAACGATCGATTTCCGGCCGAGCGTGGAGCGCGCAGGTGCAATGAAGTGGCTTTGGCTGGTGCTCTGTTGCTTGGCTACCCGGCGTGACTTCTGCCAATTATGATCACCCTGAGCGGGCACTGCTGGACCGGCTCGAGGAGTACTACGACGCGGTCCCGCGCCACGGCGCCCGTGCCGAGGACTGCGGGCCGCTTACGTTGTTCGTGCGGGAAGGCCAGGGCTGGCCGTTTTACGCACGTCCCGCACGGGGGTGGTCCGGACCGCTTCAAGCCGCCGACGTGCAGAAGGTCCGCGCCCGCCAGCGGGAGCTCGGCATCCCGGAGAGTTTCGAATGCGTCGCCGAGACCACCCCCACACTGCGGACAGCAGCCGAGGAGTCGGGACTCGTGGTCCACGAACATCCGCTGATGGTGCTCGATCCATGCACGGCGGCAGCGCCAGTGGTGGGGTTGCCCGGCAACATATCGGTGCGGATCGTAAGCGCGGACGATCCCATGCTGCCCAGCGCCCTGGCCGTTCCTCACCTTGCCTTCGCCGAGCCTGGAACGCAGGTCGGACTCGCGGGAACACCGCAATTGGCGAGAGCGGTCGACGCCCGCGTCGCCGACGGATCGGTGAAACGCGCGGTGCTGCGTATCCGGGCAGGCCTGACGGTGGTCGCCGCAGCTGTCGAGCACGGGTCGGCACTGTCCGCGGGCCAGCACCAACCGCTCGCGGGAGTCAGCGAGATCGTCGGCGTCGGAACGCTCCCCACAGCGCGCCGTCGCGGTCTCGCACTCGCGGTCACAGCGGCACTGATAGCCGACGCCCGCTCGCGGGGCGCGGAAACCGTCTTCCTGTCGGCAGGTGACGGCGACATCGCGAAGATCTACGCCCGACTCGGCTTCCGCGAGATCGGTACGGCGCTGATCGCCGAACCTGCCGAATAGCTACATTCCACCCACACCGCAGTGGTGTTACTCCTGCTCCCCAACATTTCGGGCTCTGTGATCGACAAGTGGCGTCCAGACGCGGATACGGACGGTGTCCGTTTTCACCTGCGAAGCCACTCCTCAATCAGCCTTCGAGGAGGTCATGGCCTGCCTGCGCGGTCCCCGGCACCGGGGGCGTCCGAGAGCTTGGCCCGAGGTGGGCCCGGCCGACAAGGCGTACTCCTTACGCGCCATCCGCTGACACCTGCGCAGGCAAGGCTTCCGAGCGGTGGCCGGACTCCATATCGCGGGCATCTTCCTGTGGTCCGCCCGATGATCCAACGAAGCCCCCCTGCTGAGGTGGACGCGCCAACCGTCCGGATCGACAGCCGCTCCGGCACGCCCCGGTCTCCCCGGCCTACTCGCGGGGATGCCGGGCTGTTCCAGGGTCCGGGATCAGGGTGTCCAGCGCCTGGTCCAGGACTGTGAGCAGCTGCTCGTGCTCCTGTGGGGTGTACAGCATGCGCAGTGCCAGGCCATCGGACAGTGCGATGACCGCATCGGCGAGGACCGCCGGGTGGGTCGCGTGCCCGGCCGACTCCAGCCAGGTGGCCAGTGCCTCACGGATGTCTCGGTCGACCTGCCGCCGGATCGCGGCAAGGCGGGGGTGATGTGCCGCGTGGATGGCGAAGGCGAGTTGCGCGGCGGCCTCGGCACGTCGCTCGGCGTCCAAGGGGAGCGTGCTCAGGATCAGGTCACGCAGCGCCTGGCGCAGCGGCAGTGCGGTGTTCACCTCGGCCATCCGGCGCTCGATGCGCTCACCGGCCAGCTCGGCGGCGAACGTGAGCATCTCGTCCTTGGTGCGGAAGTACTTCTGAACCGCGCCGGGGGAACGGCCCGTTGCGGCCGCCACGGTGCGCACGCTGACCTCGTCGAGGCCGCGTTCGGCGACCAGCTGGAGCAGGGCCGCGCCGATCTGCCGACGCTGTTCCTCCCTGTCGACGGTCTTGGGCATCGGTCGCGCTCCCATCTTTGAGATACAGTCGTATTCTAACCTTCCGTCAGGTGAGGTGCTGCACGGAGCCGAAAGGAGACATTGGTGCATGACCGACGTGAGCCTGCCGTGCCCGCTGTGCGGGTCTCGGACCGCGACCGCGACGAGACGCTCGGTGTGCTGGCGGCGGCGCTGGCCGAGGGGCGACTCGATCCGCACGAGCACGAGATGCGCTCCAGGCGCGCCCTGCGGGCGCGTACGGCCGATGAACTCGCCGTGCTGACAGCCGACTTACCCGAACCGGCGCCGACCCGCTCGGAGCAGGACCGCAGAGACCTCAGGGAGTGGCTGGCCGAATGGCGCTACTGGCTCGGCGGGGCGGTGATCATGTCCGGGATCTGGGGCACACGCTGTGCGCAGAAGGGGGAGCTGACCTACTACTGGCCGGCCACGCCGCTGGGTGTGTGGGCGGCCGTGCTGATCGCCATCGCCATCTGGCCGCGTGACACGGACGGCAGCGGTGAAGGGAGCGGTGGCCGCACTGTGGCCCGCTAGGGCGCGTATCGGGTCGTGATCAATGAGCATCGCGGCTTGCGGAGCGGGTGCCCGTCTGCGGTACGAGGCCCGGCGATCTGCGGCTGTGCCGTGTGGGCGCGAGTGGCCGGAAGCGATGCCGCGGGCACGCAGCCGGGTCCCGAGGGCCCCGGCTGCGTGCCCGCCGGGATGGTGTGTCAGACCATGGCCAGCCGGTCTACCAGCAGCTCCACCCTCGGCTCGGTGTCCTCCGGTGGCAGCCGTCCCGCTCGGGTCAGGGTGGCGAGCCCGTGCAGGGCCGCCCAGAACACCTCGGTGAACAGTCCCGGGTGGACGCCGTCCCCGGCGACCTCGCCGAGGTTCTCCAGCAGGGCGGCGAAGGCGTCCTTCAGAGGCTCCGGGGTGTCCTGGTCCGCGAACGCCAGGCCGCCGTCGAGCTGGAACATGGCGTCGTAGACCG
The DNA here is from genome assembly GCF_001270025.1 of Streptomyces azureus. NCBI lineage: Bacteria > Bacillati > Actinomycetota > Actinomycetes > Kitasatosporales > Streptomycetaceae > Streptomyces > Streptomyces azureus. Next base: position 101,083 of record NZ_DF968216.1, read on the forward strand.
CCGGGTTGCGCTCGGCGAAGTAGAGATAGGCGCGGGCCAGGGCGGCGACCCGGGCGCGCGGGCCGTCCGCGGCGCGGGTCGCGGCTCTCAGCGCTGCGGCCATCTCGGCGGCGCCTTCGAGGGCGACGGCGCCGATGATCTCCCGCTTGCCGCGGAAGTGACTGTAGAGAACGGGCTGGCTGTACTCGATGCGTTCGGCGAGCCGGCGAGTGGTGACCGCGTCCCAGCCCTGCTGCTCGGCGAGTTCGCGGGCCGTCGCCACGATGAGGCGTTCGCGGTCCGCCCGTTCGCGCTCCTTGCGTTCCTGTACCGACATGAGTCGATCCTAGCACCGCTAGACAATCGAGCGGCAGCAGCGCTAGCGTAGCCTTACTGCCTAGCAATGCTAGAAATCCGGAGGTCGTCATGCTCACCGCACTTGAGGTCTTCACCACCGTGGTCGTCGGCGTGATGGTGGGGGTGGAGTTCTCCGTCGCCTTCGTCATCAACCCGATCCTCAACGCGCTCCCCGGTGACAGTGGCCAACTCGGCCGCGCCCACGGGGGCCGGATGCTCGGCGCCGTGATGCCGGTCTGGTACATCACCTCGCTCATCCTCGTCGCGGTCTGGGCCATCGCCGGATGGCACCACCACGGCACCGGTCTCGTCGTCACCGCCGGCGCACTGCTGATCCTCAGCGTGATCATGTCGATCCTGCTGCTCGTCCCGATCAACAACCGGGGCAAGACGTGGACCCCTGACAACCGGCCCGCCGACTGGAAGCAGCAGATGAACCGCTGGGACCGCCTCCACTACGTCCGCGTCGCCGTCATCATCGCCGCCTTCGCCCTGCTGGTCGCCGCCCTCAACTGACCCCGCAGGCCGACACCGCGCACCCGGCGCACAAGCCCACTCCCCGGGCGGCGGCGGGCCCCGAAATCCCGACATCCGGGAGTGCAGCCTGCCCCACGCCGTCGGTCTTCGTGAACGGCGGTCCCGCTTCAGGTGCGTTGGGCGTGTTCGGCGCGGCAGCGATGGCTGCACGTGCACCGGGACCGTCGCAGACCAGTACGGCTGTACCCTCGCCTCGCTCAACAGCGCGCTCCAGCGCGCCCGCGCCTCACTGGCCGCCCGCCGCGACGCGGTCGGTGGCACGGCGGTACCGTCGTCCGACGCCGTCCAGCGGGCACAGAAGAAGCGGAATGCCGCGGCCTTCTCCAACTTCGGCACAGAGAAGCTGAACATGCTGCTGCACGTGGACGCCATCATGTCCCTGCCGCCATACGTCCTGTGGAGGCGAGGCGGTGTCACCGAGCCAGGCATGGCTGACCGGGCCCGCCGTCGGCTGCCGGGGATCCCGGCCGGTCCCTCCCCCCGGCGAACGGCTCGCCAACCTTCGGCCAGCACCATTACCTGCCCCCACATCGGCGAGCAGGAGGTGTGACGCAGCACACCTTCATCGACCGATGACTCCGTCCGTGCCCCTCGGTCATACCGGCGACAACACCGAAGCGACACAACGGACAGACAGGATGGCTGACATGACCGCCACCGTGAAGGGCCCTGCCAGCTACTTCCCTTCCATCGAGAAGAAGTACGGTCGCCCGATTGCGGAGTGGAAGGACCTGATCCGCTCCTCGCCTCTGACCAAGCACATGGAGCTCGTGAACTGGCTCAAGGCCGAACACGGGCTGGGCCACGGTCACGCCAATGCCCTCGTCGCGCACACTCTCGCCGAGCGGTCCGGAACCTGAGCTGCCACGCATGGGAGCACATTGCAGGGGTGGCCCGAGCGCCCCGTCAATGACGGGGCGCTCGGGCCGTGACTGGGGGGCGGGGCCGCCCCTCGTCCCGTTGCCCGGCCCGGCCGCTCACGCGGGCGAACGGGATGCGACGCCACCGGGTCGACGACGAGATCAGCGACCTCGACCGCGTATGGGGCGCGGCAAGGCACCAGGGACAGGCCCTGCTCCACCGCGTCGATTCCCTGATCGGCCTCACCGACACCGACACCGGCCTCGCCGCACTCGACGACTGGCTACAGGACGTCTCCGGAGCCTCGTGATCCACAGGCTTCGAGAACTACTCCTGTTCCGGCCCCGGGGCAGCACCACCGTGACAGGAGACGCTCTCGCATGACTGATCCGGAACTGACAGCAGACCGCAGCCGTGGGGCTGGAGCCTGGCCCCTGATCCACGCTGAGCGTACGGCGCTGGCCGCTGATCTCGCAGACCTGACTGACGAGCAGTGGGCAACGTCGTCGCTGTGCACCGAATTGACGGTGCGTGAGGTACTGGCGCACCTCACCGCAGCAGCGAGCCTCAACTCCCTGCGGTGGCTGGCGGGTGTGTTCCGCTGCCGGTTTGACTTCGACAAACAGGTCGCCATGCGGCTGGCGGAGCAGCTGGGCGCCACTCCAGCCGAGACGCTGGAGAGATTCCGGCGCGCGGCCCTGAACACGATCAAACCTCCCCTCCCTGCCATGGCCATACTGGGCGAGACCATCGTGCACGGAGAAGACATCCGGCGTCCGCTGGGCATCAGTCGTGAGTACCCGATCGAGGTGGTCACGCTGGTGGCTGAGTACTACCGGGGCTCGGATCTCGTGGTCCTGGCCAAGGGACGTATCGGCGGCCTGACACTCGTTGCGGATGACGGCCCTTTCACGGCCGGTTCCGGGCCACTCGTCTCCGGTCCCACCTTGGCCCTGGTGATGGCGATGACCGGGCGCTCGACGTACTGCGACGACCTTGAAGGCGATGGCGTGGAGCTCCTCCGTAAACGCTGCGGGATGGCGTGACTGCGCTGGGTAGGAGAGGCATGGCAGAAGCGGACCCCCGGTGGCTGGTCGACGCGATGCGGCGGGCGGCCGATCTGACGCGGGCTCAGCTTGCCCAACTCCGCCTGTTGCGTTGCTGGATCCACCCGCCCAGGAGCGCACCTGCACCACCCACCCACGGCACACACGAGCCCCATCAGGCCCGCCAACATTCTGATCCCACGGCGATCATCTTGCGGGGATCAAGCAGATGCTCGGCCAACGGGTGTCGATAGCGCTCTTGCGCGGGGCGCCCAGGACAAGGGTCCGACAAACCCGAGGCCGCCCTGGCCCGCTACACGGTACCCGGATGGCTTTCACCACGGCCGTGAACCGGCTGTAGTCGTCGGTGTTTCCGGCCACGCGATCGTGAACACGAGTGGGCGTCCGGGCCGTGGCGAAACGCCGTGCGCCCGTACGCGGCGCGCCACCGCTTCGCGGGGAGCTCGTCAGTTCCAGCGGACGGGCAAAGGCAAAGGCAAGGAGAGCTCTCCTTGCCACTCTTAACGTATAGCGCACCAGGGGGCTTGCGGCAAGACCCGGGTTGTCGCGCAGAATCCTCCGCCGAGGCCACAACCTGCGGAAAGCGGGGGAGGGGGGCACGACGTGCGTGTGTTCTGTCGGCGCAAAGGCGAAGGGTGACGTCGAACCGGCGGTGCGGTTGCGGGCGTTCGGGACGGAGTGCCGTGTGCGTGTCGCCGGACTGGGTGGACCGGCCGGCCGACTCGTCAGAAGGACGGCGAACCAGAGATGAGGACGTGCCCAGCAAGAAGTTCGACAGGGCTTGCGGCGTCGGGGATACGACCAGCCAGTGCGGTGCGGCCGAGTACGGCGGCCACAGAGGGAGCGCAATGATTGAGCAGTACGTGTTGGATCTTCAGGAGACTGACGGGGGGCAGGTCGCGGTCGTCGGCGGCAAGGGCGCGCATCTGGGCGAGCTGTCGCGGATCGAGGGCATCGGCGTGCCGGGTGGCTTTTGCGTGACGGCGGACGCCTTCCGGCGGATCATGGCGGAAGCGTCGTCGATCGACGATCGGCTCGATCAGCTGTCGCGCGTGAATCCGGACGACCGGGAGGCGATCCGCGCGCTGAGCGCGGAGATTCGCCGGACCATTGAAGGAATTGCCATCCCGGACGATCTCGCGGCGATGATCACCCGCGCGCTTGTCCGGTTCGGTGCGCGAGCTGCCTACGCCGTACGGTCCAGCGCGACGGCAGAGGACCTGCCGACGGCCTCCTTCGCCGGCCAGCAGGACACGTACCTGAACGTCGTGGGGCCGAGGGCGATCCTCCAACACGTCAGCCGGTGCTGGGCCTCGCTGTTCACCGAGCGGGCCGTGACCTACCGCCAGCGCAGCGGCATCGACCACCGTACGGTCCACATGGCCGTGGTCGTGCAGCGGATGGTCTTCCCGCATGCGGCCGGCATCCTGTTCACGGCCGACCCCGTCACGGGTAACCGGAAGGTCGCCACCGTGGACGCCGGTTTCGGTCTCGGCGAGGCCCTTGTCTCCGGCCTGGTGAACCCGGACGTCTTCAAGGTGCGAGAAGGCGAGGTCGTCGCCAAGGCGATCGCCGCCAAACAGCGTGCCGTTCACGCCCTGCCGGCCGGCGGTACGCAGGAAGTGGCGATCGACTCGCAGCGGCAGGACGAGCCGGCGCTGACGGATGCGCAGGTCGTGCGGCTCGTGCGGCTCGGGCGGCGGATCGAAGCGCACTTCGGCCGCCCGCAGGACATCGAATGGTGCCTGGCCGACGATGGCTTCCGGATCGTTCAGAGCCGGCCGATCACGACGCTGTTCCCCATCCCCGAGACCGGTGACCAGGAGAATCACGTCTACGTCTCCGTCGGTCATCAGCAGATGATGACCGACCCCATGAGGCCCCTGGGGCTCTCCATGTGGCAGTTGACGGCCATGGCGCCGATGCACGAGGCCGGCGGGAGACTGTTCGTCGACGTCACCCGGCGCCTGGCCTCGCCCGCGAGCCGCGCCGGCCTCCTGGACGTCATGGGGAGAGGCGATCCGCTGGTCAGGGACGCGCTGCAGACGGTCCTCGACCGCGGCGATTTCGTCCCGGCAATGCCGGACGCGGGACCCGGCGGGCCGCCTGCCGGCGGCGCGTCCGCCCCGATCGAAACCGACCCGGCCATCGTCACCGAGCTGATCGAGCGCAGCCAGGTGTCCATCGCCGCCCTGGAACGCGACATCCGGACGAAGACCGGACCGGCGCTGTTCGGCTTCCTGCTCGAGGCCTTCGAGGAGCACAAGCGAGTCCTCGGCGATCCGCTGAGCATGCAGACGATCATGGCGGGGATGGAAGCCACGTGGTGGCTCAACGACAAGCTGCAGGAGTGGCTGGGGGAGAAGAACGCGGCTGACACGCTCACGCTGTCCGCCCCCAACAACGTCACGTCGGAGATGGGACTGGCGTTGCTCGACGTCGCGGACGTGATCCGCCCGCATCCGGAGGTGGTGGCGCTCCTGCAGGGCGTGGGCGCCGAGGACGAGGGCTTCCTGGACGAGCTGGCGAAGCTCGCGGGCGGGACCGAGGCGCGCGACGCCATCGAGGCCTACCTCGACCGGTACGGCATGCGCTGCGTCGGCGAGATCGACATCACGAGGCCTCGCTGGCGCGAGCGCCCCACCACGCTGGTGCCCGTCATCCTCGACAACGTCAGGAACTTCGAGCCGGGAGCCGCCGAGCGGCGCTTCGAGCAAGGGCGGCAGAAGGCGCAGGAGAAGGAACAGGACGTGCTGTCACGCTTGCGGGCCCTGCCCGACGGGGACCGGAAAGCCGACGAGGCCAAGCGGATGATCGACCGGGTCAGAACCTTCATCGGGTACCGGGAGTACCCGAAGTACGGCATCGTCAGCCGCTACTTCGTCTACAAGCAAGCCTTGCTGGCGGAGGCCGAGCGCCTCGTGCAGGCAGGCGTGCTTCCTGAGAAAGAGGACATCTTCTACCTCACGTTCCAGGAACTCCACGACGTCGTGCGCTCGCACCAGGTGGATGACCGGCTCATCCAGCAGCGCAAGGACGCGTTCCGGTCGTACCGCGCGCTGACACCGCCACGGGTCCTCACATCGGAGGGTGAGGCCGTCACCGGGGCGTACCGGCGCGACGACGTGCCGGCCGGTGCCCTGATCGGCGTACCGGTTTCCGCCGGAACCATCGTGGGAAGGGCCCGCGTCATCCTTGACCTGGCGCAGGCCGATCTCGAAGCGGGCGACATCCTGGTCACGACCTTCACGGACCCCTGCTGGTCGCCCCTGTTCGTCGGAATCACGGGCCTGGTGACGGAGGTGGGCGGCCTGATGACCCATGGCGCGGTCATCGCCCGGGAGTACGGCTTGCCGGCCGTCGTGGGCGTGGAGCGGGCCACCCGGCTGATCCGGGACGGGCAGCGGATCCGCGTGCACGGAACCGACGGGTACGTCGAGATCCTGTCTTGACCGACCACACCGGGACACCGAAAGGTAGCCGCACCATCCACGCCCGTGCGCTCGCGCTCCCGCAGCACCACGCGTCGCCCTCTGCGGTCCCCCACAACGGGCTGTGGCCGTTGGCGGGCAGTGCCTCTTCCGCGAACGGGCCACGGCCCCCTCTCCGACCGCCCCTGCCACCACATCCTCGCCGTCGATTACAACTCCAACTGGGCAGCCCACCGGCCCCGACGCCAATACCCTTACCTCAAGCCGGTTGAACATTCGATCACCCCCGCCCGCTAGGACAACCGACTATGACGGCCGCTCAGTGGTCCGCGCGATACCGTCGACCAGTGTGTCCAGCCCGCTCTTGATGCGCTCCAGCGGCCAGTCGCATTCGCCGCGCTGGTGGTCGAAGAGGCCCGGGGTGTACGCCATCAGCAACAGGTCCGCGAGATAGGTCGCGTCGGCGGGGCCAACTCTGCCACCACGGAGGTGAGTTGCTCATGGTGTGTGCGGTAGGGGCGAGAGAAGTAGCGGGCGCCCGGGGCGCTGGCCTCCGCGATCAGCAACAGTGCCCGCTGTTCCTCCAGTAGGTCCGCCATGCCGTGCAGTAAGGCGCGCAGCCGCTCCCGCGGCGGTTCGTCCGCGTGCCCGGCGAACTCCTCCTGGAAGCGGATCTCGTTTTCCTCGATCAGGGCGCAGACGAGCCGTGCCCGGTTCTCTTCCGGTGGCAGACCGTGCCGACACCGACTCCGGCCTCCCTCGCCACCGTGCCCGGCCTGCGAGGCCGGCGACGCCTCGCGCGGCGTGGAACCAAGCGCGGCTCAGGTTAGGAGAGGGCCTGCGCGCACCAGATCACCTTGCCGCTGGTGGCGTGCCGGGTGCCCCACCCCTGGGTGAGCTGGGCGACGAGCAACAGTCCCCGGCCGCCCTCGCCGAAGGCTCGGGCCCGGCGTAGGTGCGGGGCGGTGTTGCTGGCGTCGGAGACCTCGCAGATCAGGGAGGTATCGCGAATCAGTCGCAGCCTGATCGGCGGCTCGCCGTATCTGATGGCGTTGGTGACCAGCTCGCTGACGACCAGTTCGGTGACGAAGGCCGCCTCATTCAGGCCCCAGGCGTCCACCTGGTCGACGGCGAACTTCCTGGCGTTCGGCACCTGCGCGGGGTCGGGTTCGACGTCCCAGTCGGCGATGTGGTGGGGATCCAGCGCGTGAGTGCGAGCGAGCAGCAGGGCGGCGTCGTCGGTGCGGCGTTCGGGGAGCATGGCGTCCATCACCGTGTCGCACAGGGCCTCCAGTGAGGTGGCCGAGTGGTTCACGATCCGCTGCAGTTCGGCGATCCTCTGGTCGACGTCGCGCTTGCGGCTTTGCACCAGTCCGTCGGTGTAGAGGGCGAGCAGGCTGGCCTCGGGCAGCTCGAGCTCGGTGGCTTCGAAAGGCAGCCCACCGATACCGAGCGGCGGTCCCGGCTGTGCGGGTACCGGTGCCCTGGTGCCGTCCGCGGAGATGATCTGGGGCAGGGGATGGCCGGCGCTCGCCAGCGTGAAGCGCCGGGAGACGGGGTCGTAGTACAGGCAGGTGGCCCCGGACTCGCCGGCCGGCTGGAAGTGGTCGGTGGGCCGGAGGTCGCTGGCGAGGTGGAGGACCAGGTCGTCCAGGTGGGTCAGCAGCTCGTCCGGTGGCAGGTCGACGTCGGCGAGGGTGCGGATCGCCGTGCGCAGCCGGCCCATGCTGGCCGAGGCGTGCAGGCCGTGGCCGACGACATCGCCGACGACCAGGGCGCCCCGGGCGCCGGACAGCGGAATGACGTCGAACCAGTCACCGCCCACTTCGGCGCCGGTTCCATCGGGCAGGTAGCGGGATGCCACCTCGACCGCCTCCTGGTTGGGCAGCCCCTGCGGCAGCAGGCTGCGTTGCAGGGTCAGCGCGGTTGTGCGTTCGCGCGAGTACCGGCGGGCGTTGTCGATGGCGACGGCTGCCTTGGCGGTCAGCTCTTCGGCGAGGATCAGGTCGTCGGCGGTGAAGGCCTCGGGCCGGTCGGTGCGGGAGAAGGCCACGACGCCGAGCAGCGCGCCGCGGGCCCGGAGCGGCACGGTGATCCGGCCGGTCAGTCCGTCCGCGGCGAGGGACCCGTCGATCAACGGGTTGCCCGGTGGCCAGTGGGCCGGGTCGGCGGCGAGCCCGGGCCCGAAGGCCCATTCGCCGCCCTGCCCGGGCTCGGCAGCGAGCTCGACCGTGGACCTGCCGGTGGCCATGCAGCGGGCGGCGACGGAACCGGGAGTGTGGCTGACCGGCATCGCGGGCCCGGCAGCCCGGTCGGTGTCCTCCTTCGCGCTGTGCTGGGCGGCACGCCTGAGCGCGATGGTCTCGCCGGGGGTGAACGCGGACGCGGAGGGGGGTTCCTCTCCGCGCAGCACCTCGTCGAAGAGATCCACGCTGACGAGGCCGGCGAATCCCGGCACCGGGGCCCTGGCCAGTTCCCGGGCGGTGCCGATCACGTCGAGTGTCCGGCCGATGCCGCCGCTGGCCTTGTTGAGGATGAGCAGGCGTTGCCGCGCCCAGTACTCGGCGCTCATGTCGAATCCCCAGTTGGCGACCGCGCGGACCCTGCTTTCGGCATCCCGGACGGGCCACATGCTGGTGGCCCAGGCGTTGGCGTAGTTGCTGCCGAGCGGGCGGAATACGGTTGAGACGCGCGGGCTCGCCCGTCCTCGCCACTTCGGAGAGCTGGTCGGTGTAGGGCTTGTCGTCCCTTTCGGGGAACAGCTCGCGGTCGAATTCGGGAAACAGCTCGCGGTACTTCTTAGGGTGGACGCGGGAACGCCCACGGTCCGGCCGACTGCCGACTGCCGACCGCCTGTGCGCGAGACGGCGAGCGGCGGACTCGGCCGGTGTGGCGGACGGAGCCGTGGCCCGGTCGTGGGGCAGGGCGTACCAGGCCACGGGAGTCCGGGATCAGTAGCCATAGATCATCTTGTAGGCGACCTCGGGGAGGAACTGCCCGGCCGAGGAGCCGCCTCCGACGCCGCAGTTGCCGTCGGACTCACCCGGAACCTTGATCCACAAGAGCATCTCGGCGCCTCCGCCCAGCTGGGTGGGGGTGCCGATGCGGCGGCCTGAGGGGTTGCACCACTGGCCGTTGGAGCCGTTGCCGTTGCGGCTGGTGTCCACGACGAACGGCTTGGTGTAGCCGTAGCGGGAGCTCAGTTCACGGTTGACGGCGTTGCCGTAGGCGGTGTTCTCGGCGGTGGTGATGTAGTTGGAGATGTTGAGCGAGAAGCCGTGGGCCTGTCGGAGGCCGGCTTCGTGGAGGCGCCGGGCCATGGTCGCCGCGTCGGCCCAGCGCGGATTGCCGGCGTCCATGTAGACCCAGGTGTTGGGGGCCCGACGGCTGAACTGGGCGAGGGCGCCGGTGAGCATGCCCTCGCGTTCGTCGATCTGCGCCTGGGTCATGCAGCCGTAATCCCCGAGGGAGTCCGGTTCGAGGATGACGACGGCAGGACGGTCGGCGATCCCGCCGGCGAACTGGGCGATCCAGTCGGCGTAGGCGGACGGCGAGGCGGCGCCGCCCGCGGAGTGCCCGCCGCAGTAGTCGCGGTTGTAGATGTTGTAGGCGACGAGGAGGGGCAGCTTGTCGACGCGGTCCGCCGCTCCCGCGTAGGCCCCCGTGGCGGTGCCGATGGTGCCGCTCCAGGAGCCGAACCAGCGGGCCATCGGGGTGTTGGCGATGGAGGCGTTGATGGCGGCGGCTCGGCCGTCGCCGGGGTTGGCGACGGCCCACCTCTTCGCACTGGAGTCGGGGTCCACGTAGAACCCACTGGTCATGGTGGTCGGGTCAGCGGCGTGGGCGGACGGTGCGGCGGCGAGCACGAGCGGCAGAGCGAGGAGCGCTGTGGCCAAGGCGTGGAGTCTGCGGCGCATGACTGAACCTCGATTTCCTGGCGGGGGTGCGTCGCACGCTCTGGTCCGAGCGTGCGACCTGAGCAAAAGCGGTGTTGCGACCTGATTTTGGGAGCGCTCCCACTGGAAGCGATCCCAACAGCACTGGAAAATCGTCGGAGGCGTGCTCCGTATCGTGTTGCGGGCTGGTTGAGGTGTCAAGGGCCGATGTGCGACGCGATTCGTATGCCGAGCTCACATCCCATGACCACAAACTGGAAGCGGTCCCACATTGGGGAAGGGTGGCAGTGCCATGGTCCGGGGTGAGACGCTTCCCGTCCGGTCGTGAGGGAAGGCTCGTGGTTCATGGCAGCAAATGCGCCGCGTCGGCAGCCGACGCTCGATGAGGTGGCCGAACGCGCCGGTGTCTCCCGCTCCGTGGCCTCCCGTGCCCTCAACAACGCTCCCCATGTCAGCCGTGCCAAACGGGAGGCGGTCGAACGGGCTGTCCGGCAACTCGGTTATGTGCCCAATCCGACCGCCCGTGCTCTGGCCACCCGTCAGACGGGAGCGGCCGCCCTGGTCGTCTCGGGAGAGGATCCGTCGATCTTCGCGGATCCGTTCTTCGCCCAGGTGATCGTGGGGGCCTCGACCGCTTTGGACGAGGCCGATCTGCATCTGATGCTGTGCCTGGCCGCTTCCGACCGGGGTCGCAAGCGGGTGGAGGAGCTCTTCCGGTCCAGGGCTGCCGACGGCGTCATGCTGATGGCGCTGCGCGAGGACGACCCGCTGGCCGGCATGGCCGAGGAGGCGGAGATGCCTGTCGTGTTCGGAGGGCGCCCGGTCGGTTCGGCTGCCCGGTGGTACGTGGACGTGGACAACGTCGGCGGAGCGCGCGAGGCGACCGAGTACCTGGTTTCGCGCGGCCGGACCCGCGTGGCTGCGATCTGCGGGCGCCTGGACACCGAGGCCGGGCGCGCCCGGTACCGCGGCTACCAGGACGCCTTGTTGGCGGCCGGCCTCGATCCGCTGCCGCCGCAGGAGGGGGACTTCACCGAGCCCAGCGGAGCCGCCGCCATGGCCGTTCTGCTGACGAACCACCCCGACTTGGACGGGGTGTTCGCCGCCAACGACAACATGGCAGCCGGGGCGTTGCGCACGCTGCGTGCGGCCGGCCGGGCGGTCCCCGCCGACGTCGCCGTGGTGGGCTTCGACGACCTGACCGTCGCCCAGGTCGCCGATCCGCCCCTCACCACCGTCCATCAGCCCGTAACGGCTCTCGGCCGGGAGATGGCGCGCATGCTCGTCACGCTCATCAACGGACACGACCCCACCCCGTTGATCCTTCCCACGCGCCTGGTCACCCGCTCAAGCGCCTGACGGGCCTGAACTGACGAGCATGGAAAGCGCCTCCAGCGCCGAGCGCCATCGCCCTGACCGGCACGAGCAATGTGGGCGTGGGCCCCGCACGAGCGGCGGGGCCCACGCTGTCAGCAGGTGGAGTTGGTCTGGGTGAGCAGGCCCAGCCGCCAGGGGAGGAGGTTGTAGTCGCCGCCCGCGCTGGGGTTCATGCCTTGGTAGAGGTACTGAAGCCGGCAGGCTGGGATGGTCAGTGTCTGGTCGTAGCCGGCACGGATCATCTCACCGTGGCTGATGTCCCTGGTCCAGGCTCCCGAGGGGAAGGTGACGTTGTTCGACCTGGCGAAGGGGTTGCTCTCGGATGCGGCCAGTTGCGTCCAGGAACCGGCGAGGTTGCTCGTCGTCCAGGAGCGGAAGTAGCGCCGGCCGTCCGATCCGATGGCCTCGACCAGGAGCAGGTACTGGTTGGAGCCCTGCACCTTGTACACGTTGCTCGCTTCGAACAGGGCGAACTTGGAGTCCTGCGCCGCGATGACGGTGTTGGTGAAGCCGTTCGGGAACTGGCCGACGGTCGTTCGGGAGCGGTACAGGTGTCCGTTGTCGTCGGAGGAGAACAGGTAGCAGTTGGCGCTGTCGCAGATCACCCACATGTCGACCCAGTGGCCATTGCCGATGTTCTGCCTGATGATGTCCGGCATCGACGAGTAGAAGTTGCGCGGTGCGCTCCACCCGTTGGGGTTGCTGATGTCGGGGTTGGTGGAGTAGGACGCGTTGCCGGTCTGGTACACGAGGTACCACAGGCGTTGCGGCGCGTAGTAGAAGACCTGCGGCGCGGCCCGGTACCCCTTCCCGATGGCGCTGCGGTCCAGATAGTGGTGCGTGGCCGAGCCGGCCTGCGACCAGTCACTGAAGTTCAGGTACACCAGGTTGTATCCGGAGGAGCTCGCGGTACTGGCGAACACGTGGTACTTCCCGTTGTACTGGACGACCGTCGGATCCTTGATCCCGGCGATGTTGTGGGTGGCGTCCGACTTCGGCGAGATCAGCGGGCCGCTGGAGTTCCAGGAGAACCGGGACGGCAGCGCGGCGGCGGACCGGGCCGAACGGGTGTCGGCCTGCTGCGCCGCGGGAGTGTCGTTGTCGGGTTTCTGCGCTGCGGGAGTGCCGCCCATTGCGGTGAGCGTCGACGCGTAGGCCGGCTTCTTGTTGCCATTGCGGTCGAACAGCAGGGGGTTCTCCCCACTGCGCCAGGAGTCGCTGTCGCGGATGCCCCACACGGTGATGCCGGTGCATCGCGTCACGCTCATACAGGCCCGCACCGCGTTGGCGTACGCAGACGGCGGCGCCTGCGCGATGTCGAGTTCGGTGATCTGGACGTCCACGCCGAGGGCGGCGAAGCTCGACAGCGTCGTCTGGAAACTGGCGGGCGGGCCGCCGGCGCCGAAGTGGGCCTGGAGGCCCACGCAGTCGATGGGCACGCCGCGCGCCTTGAAGTCGCGCACCATGCGGTAGACGCCCTGGGTCTTGGCGTCGCTCCAGTTCTCGATGTTGTAGTCGTTGTAGCAGAGCTTGGCCGCCGGGTCGGCCGACCGGGCGGTGCGGAACGCCTGCTCGATGAAGCCGTTGCCCAGCACGTCCCGGAAGACCGAGCTGCGCAGCTGGCCGCTGCCGCCGTCGGCGAAGGCCTCGTTGACCACGTCCCAGGAGTGGATCCGGCCCTTGTAGCGGTTCGCCACGGTGGTGATGTGGTTGTTCATCACGCTGCGCAGCGTGTTCGCGTCCCTGATGGCCTTGACCCAGTCGGGCAGCTGGGAGTGCCACACCAGCGTGTGGCCCCGCACGCGCTGACCGCGGGTCGCCGCGCGGTTCACGATCTGGTCGGCGGCGCCGAAGGTGAACTGTCCGCGGGACCGCTCGGTCGCGTCCCACTTCATTTCGTTCTCGGGTGTGACCGAGTTGAACTCGCGGTCCAGGATGCGGGTGTACGTGCCGTCGCCGAGCCGTCCGGCGGCCACGGCTGTTCCGAAGTACCGTCCGGACTGGGCCGCTTGGGCGCCCAGCGTGCTGGCCTGGACGCCGTCGGGTGCGCCGGTCGCGGTGCCGGGCGTCACGAGCGCGGCCGTGGCCAGCAGGCCTAAGACGCAGGCTCGGCGACGGCCGAGCCGTTTCAGCGGGTTCATGGTTCTCCTCGGGTTGGGGGGTTGAGTGGTGCGATCCAGCCGTCGTTCAGGGCGTGGACAGTTCGAACCGCGTGACGCGGACCGCGCCGCCGAGCGCCTGCGTGGCGTGGTTGAAGAGGGCGAATCGGTAGCCCATGAAGAACCGCCAGTCGTTGCCCATGGAGAAGGCGGGCCCGAGGCGGGTGAAGGCGGTGCCGTCGGTGCTGTAGGAAAAGGTGCCGGGGCGGGACGTTCCGGGACGGATGTCCGCGCTCGCGCGCAGCCGGATGCGGCCGCCGGGAACCGGGGCGCTCGCGACCTCGGTGCCGGTGCCGGTGGTGTTCCAGTTGCCGTCCATGGTCAGCCCGTTGACCATCACCACCCGCGTCGCGCCGCCGTCGCGTTTGACCCCGATCCAGGCTGAGGAGTCACGCAGCAGCGCGAGTCCGGCCCGGTCGCCGTCCCGCATCGCCGAGAAGTCGAGATCGACCGTGGCCGTGGAGGCGGGACCCTGGATGCGGTGGGTGAGCGTGTTTCGGGCCCAGTACAGGTCGTTGGTGACCGTCGCCGTCCGTAGGGTCAGTCCGTTGTCGACCGACCACTTGGTGTTGTCCGGGTTGTGGTTCCACTCCCACCTCGGTTTGAGGGTCGTGCCGTCGAAGGTGTCGACGCCGGTCATGGGGGTGACCTGGCGGGGTGGAGTGGGCACGGCCGGGCTGGGATACGAGGTGCCCCACGCTCCGTTGACGAGTTGCACGACGGGCCAGCCGTCCGGGGTCCAGGTGACGGGCGCCAGGGCGGGCATCCGGCCGCCGGGGTACGCGTCGACGAAGGCCATGTAGTACCAGGCGCCGCTCTGCGTCCGCGCCAGCCCGCCCTGGTGCGGGACGCCACCGCCGGGGATCGGCCCGCGCAGGTCGAGGAGCACCTGCCGCATCGTGTACGGACCGAACGGGCCGCTCGACGACTTCAGGATGTACTGCCCGTTCGCGGGGCGGGTCAGGAAGATGTAGTACTGCCCGTTGATCTTGTAGAAGCGAGCCCCTTCCAGCGTGCCGACACTCGACGGTGTGGTGAACACCTGCTGCGTGCGGACCTGGCTGCGGCCGTCGCGCGAGAGCTGGGCCACGCTGATGGTGGTGTTGCCGTACGCCACGTACAGGGTGTCGTCGCTGTCCACGAGCAGCCCCGCGTCGTAGTACGGCGTGCTGATCGTCGTGAGCCTGCTCCAGGGCCCTTCGACGGCGGTGGCGGTGTAGACGTACGTCCTGGCGAAGTCGATCTGGCCGAGCCAGTAGAAGGTCCTGTTGCTCGGACGGTAGGCCAGCGACGATGCCCAGATGCCCCGGACGTAGCCCCGGCCGCCGTTCAGGTCGTACTTGGCGCCGAAGTCGAGGGTCGGCACCGAGTGGCCGGCGATCTCCCAGTTCACCAGGTCGTACGAACGCAGGACGGGCGCGCCCGGCGAGTAGTGCATCGTCGAGGCCGATGCGTAGTAGGTGCCGCCGACGCGGATGACGTCGATGTCCGCGAAGTCCTGCCAGATGACCGGGTTCGTGTACGCCGGGGCGGCCGCGAGGGGCGACTCCCGGGCGGGAGCGGCCGCGGCGGTCCTGGAGGCTCCGGTAATAGGCAGGAAGGCACCGGTGACCAGGCCGGTGCCGGCGGCCAGCGCCCGGCGGCGGCCCACAGGTTGACGCGAGCATGACATATCCATGTGTCGCTCCCTCTGCGGGTGATGCGCTTCGGAGGGTGGGTTTCACGGTCGTTCGTTATTACGAACAGTGAACGACTGGTGAGCATTCTGGATGGTAGGTGGTTGAGAGCTCCCGTCAATACGTCTCGCATGATTCGTCAGGATCACCGAAAGGTTTCGCTGCCTTGCGTGCCCGTGCGGGCGGTGTGATGAAAATTTTGAGCGACTGGCGGAGTTGACAGGCGTGGGAAGCCCCCTAATATCCGTGAGGTCGGCCATCCGAAAGTGGATCGAAATTTCCAACGATCGACATCTGGCATGTGCATGACATGAGTTGGCGGTAGCGCATCAGTCATCCGCTGTCTTGTGTCGGCCTGCCGAGAGGAGCCCACGGTGCCCAGACGATCAGGCAGACGACTGCTCCACCTCCTCGCGGCCGCCGCGCTGACGGTCACCGCGTCCGTGACGGCCTCCGCTCACTCCGCCGCCTCGGCCGCACCCGGCAGCCCGGCGCTCACCCCACCGTTGGGGTGGAACAGCTGGAACAGCTTCGGATGTGGGATCACCGAGGCCCAGGTACGTCAGGCCGCCGACGCGATGGTGTCGTCGGGCATGCGGGACGCCGGCTACCGGTACGTGGTGGTCGACGACTGCTGGTTCGACCCGCAGCGCGACGCGGCTGGCAACCTGCGGGCCAATCCGGCCAAGTTCCCCAGCGGGATGAAGGCGCTCGGGGACTACATCCACAGCAAGGGCCTGAAGTTCGGCATCTACCAGGCACCGGGGGAGCGCACCTGCGCGCAGGCCGTGGGCAGCTACCCGGGCTCCACGGGCAGCAAGGGGCACGAGGCGCAGGACGCCGCCACGTTCGCCTCATGGGGCGTCGACTACCTCAAGTACGACTGGTGCTCTCCCAGCGGCACCCGCGACGAGCAGGTCGCGCGGTTCAGGCTCATGCGCGACGCCCTGCGCGCCACCGGGCGGCCGATCGTCTACAGCATCAACCCCAACAGCCTGCACCCCCCCACCGGCGCCACATACAACTGGGGCGAGGTCGCCGACCTGTGGCGGACGACCGAGGACCTGCTCGACATCTGGCAGAACGGCAACACCAACAGCTATCCGATGGGCGTCGGCAACGTCCTGGACGTCACCGCGCCGCTGGCGGCGCAGGCGGGCCCGGGGCACTGGAACGACCCCGACATGCTGGTCGTCGGCCGTCCCGGTCTTTCACTGACCGAGTCCCGCTCGCACTTCGCGCTGTGGGCGCTGCTGGGTGCCCCGCTCATGGCCGGCAACGACATCCGCACCATGTCCGCCGACGTGAGCGCGATCCTGCGCAACCCGCGTCTGCTGGCGGTGAACCAGGACCCGCTGGGAGCGGGCGGGCGCAGGGTGCGTGACGACGGCAGCACCGAGGTGTTCGCCAAGGCCCTGTCCGACGGCTCGGTCGCGGTGGGCCTGTTCAACCGGGGAGGCGGTACGGCGACGGTCACCACCACGGCCGCGCAAGTCGGCCTGTTCGGCGGGTCGTTCACCCTCACCGACCTGTGGACCGGCGGCACGTCGAGCACGTCCGGGCAGATCTCGGCGAGCGTCCCCGCGCACGGTGTGGCCGTGTTCCGGGTGAGCGGGGGCAGCCCGCTGGCCGCCACCACCTCGCGGCTGCGCGGCAACGCGTCCGGCCGCTGCCTGGATGTGGACAACTCCTCCACCGCAGCCGGGGCGACGGTATTGATCTGGGACTGCCACACGGCCGCCAACCAGCTGTGGACCGCGTGGGCCGGCGGCGAGATCCGCGTCTTCGGTGACAAGTGCCTGGACGCCTCCAACCAGGGCACCACCAACGGCACCCGTGTCGTCACCTGGCCCTGCAACGGCCAGAACAACCAGAAGTGGACCCTCGGCTCCGACGGGTCGGTCCGCAACGTCCACGCCGGGCTGTGCCTCGACGCCGACCGGGCCGGCACCGCCAACGGAACACCGATGGTCCTGTGGACCTGTAACGGCCAGACCAGTCAGCGGTGGACCCGCACGTGACACCCCTGCTCCGCCGCGGGGAGTCCACTGAAGTGACAGGTGGGCCTGCCGAGCGCGAGGGATGCCCGTGGCCGCCGTGAGTCCCGACGGCCACGGGCGGGCAGCGCCTCGTGCGGGGGCCCATCCGTCGAGCTCCTCGACCGGGGCTCGGGTATGACGTGGCTGAACACGCGTGGATTCTTGTCGCCGTCCATGGAGAGGGCCTTCGCCGTGGACGGCCGTCATGACGCCGGGCGACGCGGGGGAGTCCGGGGCCAGTAGCCGTCGATGAACTTCATCGGGTGGTTTCCTCCGTCCACCGCGCGGTGCAGGGTGATCAGTGCCCGGTTCGGTGAAGCGCTTCGACAGCCCGCTCCCTAAGGTGCGATGGCACTGTTCGGCAAGAAGGAAGGATCCCTTGCCCGCAGCTCTCTTGATTCGCCAAATGTTCCTCACTACCTTGCATCAGTAGGTGAAGCGCTTCGACGAGCCTCGGGGGAGGCTGCTTCTCCCGGAGACGGGGCGACCCCCTCTCCGGCGACCGGTTCCCTCTCACCGCCCGAGCACTGACAAGGCTGACCGGCGATCACGACTACGTCATCAACGCGGCGCCCCCGGCCCGGTTCCCCAGCGGCCCGCCCTGGAAGTTCCGGTACGTCCGTGACCCGCTCGACCTCCAACACCCATCACCTCCCCGTCCCGGCCGCCGGGATCCACGACCAGATCCCGGCCGCCGGGATCCATACGTCTCTCAAGGGCTTCGCATGACTGATCTGCCCGCGCGCGTCCTGTTCGGCGCCGCCTATTACCACGAGTACCAGCCGTACGAGCGGCTCAAGACCGACCTCGATCTCATGGCGGAGGCGAAGTTCACCGTCATCCGCGTCGGCGAGTCGGTCTGGTCCACCTGGGAACCGGAGAACGGCCGGTTCGAACTCGACTGGCTGCAACCCGTTCTCGACGGTGCTCACGAGCGCGGCATCTCCGTCGTCCTCGGAACTCCCACCTACGCGGTGCCGCCGTGGCTGGCCCGGCAGTACCCGGAGATCGCCGCCGAGGACGCCACCGGGCGACGCGCCGCGTGGGGTGGCCGGCAGGAGGTCGACATCACGCACCCGGCCTTCCGTTTCCATGCGGAGCGGGTGATCCGCGCGATCACGGCCCGTTACGCCGACCATCCCGCGGTCATCGGTTTCCAGGTCGACAACGAGCCAGGCCCGCGGCTGCCGCACAACCACGGTGTCTTCCAGCGGTTCGTGGACGACCTGCGGCAGCGGTACGGCGATGTGGAGACCCTCAACCGCGAGTGGGGGCTGGTGTACTGGTCGCACCGACTGTCCACCTGGGCCGACCTGTGGAAGCCGGAGGGCAACGCACAGCCGCAGTACGACCTGGCTTGGCGGGCGTTCCAGGCCCGGCAGACCACCGAGTTCATCGCCTGGCAGGCCGGCATCGTGCGTGAGTACGCGAGGCCCGGCCAGTTCGTGACCACGTGCCTCGCCTACGGCTCTCCCGGCCTGGAGGACGACGAACTCACTGACAGCCTGGACGTCACCGCGGGCAACCCGTACTACGACATGCAGGACAGCCTCACCATGCCGGAGCCGCCGCACGAGAAGCTGCCGAGGCAATGGATGGCGTACGGGGCATGGGCGCTGTACCAGAGCGCCGACCGCATCTACTCCTCGCGCCAGGAGCCGTTCCTGATCACGGAGACCAACGCCCAGGCGATCGGCGGGACGTCGGACAACCGGCCCGCATTCGACGGGCAGTGGCGGCAGGCCGCGTGGGCGCTGGTCGCGCGCGGGGCCCGCCTGATCGAGTACTGGCACTGGCACACGCTGCACTTCGGTGCCGAGACGTACTGGGGCGGGATCCTCCCGCACAGCGGACGACCGGGGCGTGTGTACCGCGAGCTCGCCCGACTGGGCGGCGAGTTCGAGCGGGCCGGGGACCTGGTCGCAGGGATCGCACCGGACGCGGACATCGCGATGGTGTACTCGGCGCCGAGCAAGTGGCTGATGCGCAAGTACCCGCCGCTCGCCGGCCCCGACGGCGGTCCGGACGCGGGTGCGTACGAGGGCATCTTCGAGCCGTTCTACCGGGGCGCGTTCGAGGCGGGGCGCCAGGTACGGATCCTGCACGCCCGTCAGTTGCACGACCCGCGCGGCGAACGCCCAGGACTGGCACCGGAGTCGGCGGCCGACCTGCACCCCGTGCTCATCGCTCCCGCGCTGTACGTGGCGGACGACGGGATGCTCGACTGGCTCGGCGCCTACGCGGAGGCGGGCGGCCATCTCGTGCTCGGTCCCCGCACCGGCTGCGGCGACCATGAGGCGCGGGCACGCCACGAGGTGACGCCGGCGCGACTGGTTCGGGCCGCGGGCGTCCGGTACGACGAGTTCAGCAACCTGCACGCCGACCTGCCGCTGCGCACCACACCGGACAGCCCGCTCCAGCTGCCCGCCGACGCGGTGGCCACCCGTTGGGTGGAGGGCCTGGCCGTCGAGGACGCCGACGTCCTGGCCGAGTACGACCACCCGCACTTCGGGCGCTGGCCCGCCGTCACCACCCGCCGCCACGGCGCGGGCCGCGTCACGTGCGTGGGCACCGTGCCCGGCCGCGACCTGGCCCGCGCGCTCGCCGCGTGGTTCGCGCCCTCCCCGTGCAGCGGCTGGCAGGGCCTGCCGGACTCGGTCACCGTCGCCACCGGCAACGCCCCCGACGGCCGGCGCGTCCATGTCGTCCACAACTGGAGCTGGGAGCCGGCCAGCGCCCAGGCCCCGGTGGACCTGACGGACGCCCTGGACGGCGGCGTGGTCCCGGCCGGTACGCCCGTGCGGCTCGGTGCCTGGGACGTCCGCGTCCTCGCTGCTGCACCCGAGTCTGCCGCTGAGGAGCGGTGACATCCCCCTTCGCGGGACCGGCAACAGGCCGACAGGTCGACAACGAGCCCGGTGCCGTCTCCGGACGAAGGCCATGCCGAACACAGACATGAGGAAGCCGAGTCCGGCACCGAAGCCTTCCGGTGCCGGACTCCAGCGCAGCGACTCCCGCGCACACGGGGTCGATGCGGACCTCAGACGGAGAAGGCGACCCGCGCGAGCCGCACCGGGCCACGCAGACCGAGGCGGACGTCGTGCACACCGGCCGCCACGACAACGGGGGCGCTCACCATGGTGTAGTCGTAGGGCCCGGCCGTACCCGGCGAAAGCGTGAGCACTGCCATACCGGACCGTCACCCAACGCGAGTTCGACCGTGCCCTCACCCGCGGTCTCCACTGTGATCCGGGCAGCCCCCTTTCCGAAGTCGCAGTCACGGATCATCAGCTCGCCCCTCCGGCCGGACACAGGGGCGACGGAGCCCCCCGACCTCTTGGCGCGGTTCACGATCTCCGTGCAGCTCTGGTCGTGGAAGTCCACCGCGCCCAGGCCGCCCACCGTGACCGGCCGGGGGGACGGACGGCTCGCCGTCGAGGTGGACGGTCTGCGCCGCGGGCAGCCAGTGCTTGAGTACCGGGCGGCGCGCCAGTACGTCGGGTGCTCGCCGCACAGGCCCTGCGTGTAGGCGGTGGCGATGCGCCGAGGTGAACATCGAGTGAGGCGGCGTGCAGGGACGCCTGCGCCCTGGTTGCCCGGGAGGTGGGCAACCAGGGCGAGGGGCCGGTCGGTCAGGATTCCTTGACAGCAGTACCGGTGACTGAGTCCCCGGACTTCGTGACCTTGTACTTCAGTTTGGCGCCACTGTAGAAGTGGAAGGTCAGCGTCGCCGATTCGCCGTCACGTAGTGCCTTCAGGAACGCGGGCTTCAGGATGATCGTGCCCTTCGGGTAGTCCGGCGAGAAGGCCATGTTGAACTCCTGGTACGGAGTCCAGCTGGTCTGGCCGGCGTTGCTGCCGTCGGCGTACGTGGCCTCCATGGTGGCCAGCAGGTCACCCTGGTACTTCGTGGGAATGGCGAACGCCTCGGGTGTGCCCGTGGCGTTCGACAGCACCGGAGTGTCGTAGGTGACCACGTCGATCTTCCAGGGCAGGCCGCGGGAGAACCGGGCCTGGAGCGTCGCGTTGACCCCGTACTCGCGGTCGCCCGTCAGCCGGGTCAGCGTGCGGGCGGTGAGGGTGAGCCGCGTCTTGTCGAAGAGGGTGTAGTCCCGTCCCTCGACGAGCTTGGTCTTGCCGTGCCACAGGCCCCGGAACTTGGTGCCGTTCAGATTCAGGGTGAGCCCCTTGGCCGTGATCGGGCTCGACTTCGCCACGAAGACCTTGTCGAAGGAGGCGGTTCCCGAGCGGGTTGTCCAGCTGGACTTGATCCAGGCGAAGAGGGCGGGGTCCGTCCACTTGTGGGTCTCCCGGTTCAGGTAGGCCCAAACTCCGGGGTCCCACAGCGCGGTGGTGACTCCGGCGAGGCGCGCCGCGTGTCCAAGGTGCTCGTAGTACTTCAGCGCCTCGCCCCGCTCGACACGGGAGGGATGGTTGTGGTCGGGCCAGCCGAGCAGGCCGTACTCACCGAGGTAGACGGGGATGCCCCGGGCGACGAAGGTGTCGCGCATGCGGGCGAAAGCGTCGTTGAGGTCGTTCTGGGCGGCGTCGTCGTAGTGGGTGCCGCCCGCGATGTTCACGCTGAACGGGTACCAGCTGTAGTAGTGCACGGTGGCGATCAGATTGCGGTCGTTCAGCGACTTGATCGTGGTGTACAGGTCGTCCATGAGGTTCTGGGAGGGCGTGCCCCCCTCCGTGGACATCATGAGAAGGCGGTCGGTGTTCCCGCCGCCCGAGGAACGGACGATCTTGTGGAAGGAGGTGTTCAGCTCCCGCAGGAGTTTGGTCTTCTGTTCGGCCGTGGCCTTCTCGAAGACCGGCTCGTTGACGCTCTCGAGGATCAGGGCGCGCGGCTCGTCGCGGAGCGCCTTGGAGATCTGGGTCCAGGTGGAGTTGAAGCGGGCCAGTACTCCGTCGTGGTCGGCGGGCATATCGTCGATCCACTGCCACGAGTCGTGGTGGACGTTGAGCACGACGTAGAGCTTCTCGGCGAGCGCCCAGCCGACCACCTGCTTGACGCGGCTCATGTACGCGGCGTCGACGGTGTACGGCGCGGTGGCGGACTGATGGTCGCTCCAGGTCACCGGGATGCGAACGCTGCGGAAGCCCTCCGCCCGGATGGTCTTGAACAGCTCCCTGGTGGCCTTGGGGTTGCCCCAGGACGTCTCGTCCGGAATCGCGTCCAGGGTGTTGCCCAGATTCCAGCTGGGCTGCATCGAGGCGACGGCGTCCATGGCACGGGCCGGGACTCTGACCGTGCCGGCTGCCTGCTGTGCCGTGCCGCCGGGCGCGGCGATCGCGGTGCTGCCGGACAGTCCCAGGACGACGAGCAGCGCCATCAGCAGGCCGGCCAGGCGTCCGGGGCCGCGGCTGCGGTGGTGCGCGGGTCTCCGTATGTCCTTCATGTGTCATGCCTTTCGGTCGAGCAGTGGGAGGGGGCCTGGTTCAGCCGTCGAGGGGCTCGTAGTCGAACCAGTCGAAGTGGGCGGTGCCTGCCATTGCGTACATGCCGATGACCCGGCCCGTGAAGCCGCCGGCGACCTCGGTCGACAGGTAGCGGCCGTCGAGGGTCGCGAGCTCGGTGAACGTGCCGTCGGGCTGCTCGAAGCCGAGGGACACGACGTCGGGTCCCGTGCACGGCCCGTGCGGAGACGGCGGTTCCGTGGTCGTGACGGCGAGGACAACCGGCCCGGCGGGCACGGACTGTTCGGCCACGACCGTGCGCAGGGAGCCGACGCGCGCGACCACCCGCACCCGCGTGCCGGACACCTCGATCGCGTAGTGGTGCCGCTCGTCGAGCCGGACGGCGAGGCCACCGCTTCCTTCCGCGGCATCGACCAGAGTGCGCGCCCGGCACGACAGATGCTGCTGGCGCCGGCCGGTGAACACCACGTCGGGCTCGTCCAGGGAGCCGCCCCGCGCGCGGAGCGTCAGCCATCCGGGGCGCTCCTTGGTGGTGCAGTGTTCGGCGGGCCGGTCGCGCAGCGAGATCCAGGACGGTCGCAGTTCGGCCTGCTCGAAGTCGTCCCGGTGCTCCTCGACAGGGGTGGGGGAGAGCGGCCAGGGGAGCTCGGGCAGCTCCAGGGCGACCTCGCCGACGACCGGCCAGTCGTCCACCCAGGTCACGGGCGCCAGGAAGGTCTC
This sequence comes from Streptomyces azureus, assembly GCF_001270025.1. NCBI lineage: Bacteria > Bacillati > Actinomycetota > Actinomycetes > Kitasatosporales > Streptomycetaceae > Streptomyces > Streptomyces azureus. The sequence continues at coordinate 124,606 of NZ_DF968216.1, forward strand.
CCGGCCGAGCACATGCCAGCCCGGCGTGCCGCCGCCCGGTCGGACGCCGAGCAGCACCATCCACCAGGAGCCGTCGGGGCCTTGGACCAGGTCGGCGTGGCCGGTGTTCTGGACGGGGTGGTCGGTGCCGCGATGGGTGAGGATCGGGTTGGCCGGGCACGGCTCGAACGGGCCGGCGGGCGTACGGCCGCGGGCGATCGAGACGCCGTGGCCGCGCTCGGTGCCGCCCTCGGCGATGAGCAGGTACCAGTAGTCGCCGATCCGGTACAGGTGCGGCGCTTCCGGGGCCTTGGCGCCGGGCCCGCCGGACCAGAGCCTGTGCGGTGTTCCGTACGTCTGCCCAGTGGACGGGTCGAGACGGACCTGCGAGACCCCGGCGACCGTGCACCAGCAGGTGCCGTCCTCGTCCCAGACCAGGTCCGGATCGATGCCGGGGACACCCGGCGCCCAGATGGGGTCCGACCACGGTCCGGCGGGGTCGGTGGCCGTGACGATCAGGTTGCCGCCGCCCTCGCTGCAGTTGGTGACGATCAGCCAGAAGCGGCCGTCGTGGTGGCGCAGGGTGGGGGCGTAGATCCCGCCGGAGGACGGCATGGAGGCGGGCAGACGCAGTTGGTCCGGCCGGTCCAGGGCGTTGCCGACCTGCGTCCAGTGCACCAGGTCACGGCTGTGGAAGAGGGGCACCCCGGGGAAGTACTCGAAGCTGGAGCAGGCCAGGTAGTAGTCGCCGCCGACGCGGCAGACGCTGGGGTCGGGGTGGAAGCCGGGGATCACGGGGTTCACGGGGTTGGCGAAGCGTCCGTCCGGCTGGCGCAGAGGGGGCACCCGATAGGTCCTCTCGTCGATTCTTGATGCGGGCGTGGGGTGGTTCAGGGAGCGCCGGGGTCCGTGGCGGTGATGCGGAGCAGGACGGCGGACGGCGCGGTGGGCAGGGTCAGGCTCAGCTCGGCCGTGTCGGGCATCCAGGCGGAAACGGCCCGCCTGACCGAGGGGTAGAGCAGGTCGACACGGGCGGCGGTGTCCCGCAGGTGGGGCAGGCGAAGCGTCGCCGTGGCGTCGGTTCCGGGGCGGCGCCAGGCGGTGAGGCAGGTGGTGGCGGGAGTGCGCAGGGCCAGGGCGATCGAGGGATCGTCCCAGGCAGGAAGGCCCAGTGGCCAGGACGGCACGGCGTGCGGCAGATCGGCGCGGATGGTCTTGTACGCCGCTACCGCCTCGTGGACCAGGGCACGGGCCTCCGGCTCGAGTTCGGGAATGCGGCCGGAGAGATGGATCCGGCCGAGGAGCGCGCCCGCCATGGTGAAGGCAACCTCGTCGAGGGAGCCCTCCGGCTGGGGGTAGGCCCAGACGGCACCCTGTTCGGGGGTGACGGCGGTGGGCGCGGACGCCGCGATGGGCGCGTAGAGGTGGTGGTTCTGCTGATCGCTCGTGGACTGGAGCTGCATCCGGGACAGCAGGGCGTGGTCCCAGCGCATGCCGCCGGAGGAACAGTTCTCCACGACCAGGTGCGGGTAGCGGTCCAGGACGCCGTCGAGCCAGGCGACCTGCGCCCGGTTGTGGCCGAGCAGGCCGGCGCCCGGGGTCTCGCCGGGGTGGGCGCTGGTGCCGGAGCCGGGGTCGATGTTGTGGTCGAGTTTGAGGTAGCCGACGTCCCACTCGCCGACCAGGCGGTCCACGACCTGGTCCAGGTGGACCCGGGCGGCCGGGTGGCGCAGGTCCAGGTGGTGCCGGCCGGCCTCCGTGACACGGGCACCGTCGCGGCGGAAGAACGCCTCGTCGGGCAGGGACTCGGCCATGGGGCTGCGCACGCCGATCACCTCCGGCTCCAGCCACAGGCCGGGGACCATGCCGCGTTCCCGGATGCGGTCCAGCACCTCGTGGATCCCACGCTCCCCGGGGAACCGGGAGGCGGCGGGTTCCCAGGCGCCGACGCTGTCCCACCAGCCGCCGTTGTCGCCGTCGTACCAGCCGGCGTCGATCACGAAGTACTCCGCGCCCGCGTCGGCCGCCGCGTCGATGAGCGGCAGCAGCTTCGCTGTCGAGGGGTCGCCCATCAGGCAGTTCATGTAGTCGTTGAAGATGACGGGCAGGCGCTGGTGGTCGGCATGCGGGCGGCGCTGGGCGCGGCGGTAGCGGGCCAGCGCGGCGAACGCGGCGTCGGGGCCGCCGTCGGCGCTGAAGGACAAGGCGGCGGGTACCGTGCGGAAGACGGCGCCGGGTTCAAGGGGGTGCCGCCAGCCGTGGTGGGTGTCGGTGGGTCCGAACAGCGCCGCGTAGGCCGCCTTGTCCCGCTGGCCGCACTCCCAGCGCCAGCCCCCGCCGTTGTGCTCGATCTGCCACACCAAGGTGCGGCCGGAACGCCGGTCCGTGAGGCCGCCCATGGGGAGGCGTCCGCAACTGGACCAGGTGCCCTGTCCGTTGAGGGCGAAGCCGGCTCTGCCGTGCCCGTAGCTCACACGTCCGCTGAGGGACGGTGTGGTCAGGCGCATCGGCTGTCGCTGCCAGCGGCATTCGGCGAGCCAGTCGTTCTCGGCCCCCAGCAGGTCCGCGGCGTCGATGACCGCCGGGTCCTGCGGGGTGAGGCAGCCCACCGCGAGCGAGCCGACCGACTCCAGGCGCAGCGTGGTCTGCCCTTCGTTGCGTAGGGTCACCTCGCTGCGGAGCACGGGGATGCCGTCCGGTGACCTGTAGGTCATCTCAGCGACCAGCCCGGTTTCCGGATCGTGGAGGTGCACGGTCAGTGTGCGCCAGTCGCCGTCGCGGGTGGCGCGGTGGGTCCGGTGGCGCAGACGCCCGCCGAGATCGCTGCCCACGAGGTGGTTGCCCGACCAGCCGCGGCCGTGACCCGCGGCCGTCACCTCCACCAGGGGCAGGGAGGCACCGGGGAGCCTCTGCGCTTCGCCGGGCAGGCCGAGGTGCGTGAGGCGGGGGCTGCCGTCGTCAACGAGGACGATCTCGAGGTGAAGGGCCTCATCTCCCCAGTGGAAGGTCCCTTGCTCCTTGGCCATGTCGGCCCCTTCCAGATCGTGGGCGGTTCAACGCACGAGTCCTGGCGACGGCCTTCCTGCTGCGACTGTCGAAGCGCTTCACTGCCAGGCGCAAAGTTAACGGACCATTTTCGTGTGAAACAAGGGTCTCTACCGCAACAAGCCTTCCAGTGGTGGTCCATTGGCGGCCCATCGCGATGAATGGCCTTGTCGAAGCGCTTCGAAATGCAGGCCGCCTCGGGGCCACTGTGTTGCTGTGGCGGCCAACTTTCAGCGCGCACGCCTCGCCACGCCGGTCGGTGAGGCCGGGGAACGGCCTGTAGGCGGCTGACGCGTTGGCCGGCGCGTCAACCGCAGGTCCTGGAGGCAGGCGTGGGCAGCGGGAATGGCCTTCGGCAGGGGTACGCCGACAGCGTGCTCGGAGTAACACCAGGCGCGGGTCAGCCGGCGGTCAGAGCGGTCCACTTCTGGTGGGAGCCGCCGTTGCAGTCCCACAACTGGAGCTGCGTACCGTCGGCCGCGGAGGAGCCCGGTACGTCGAGGCAGCGGCCGGAGGCGGGGTTGCGGTAGCCGCCGTTGTAGAGCTGCCAGACCTGGTTGGAGCCGCCGTTGCAGGTCCAGGTCTGCACCTTGGTGCCGTTGGCGGTGCCCCAGGCGGCGTCGAGGCACTTCCCCATGGAGCGCAGGGTGCCGTCGGTGTAGGCGGACCAGAGCTGGTTGGCACCGTCGCCGCAGCTCCAGATCTGGACGGCGGTCCCGTCGGCGGTGCCGGCGCCGTTGACATCCAGGCACTTGCCCGCGAGGCCGGACTGCACGCGTGCGGCGGCGGGGGCGGGGGCGGGGTTCCTCAGCCAGCCGGCACCGTCCGCGGCCTGGATGCCGCGGTGGAAGGCGTCGGCCATCTTCTGGTATCCCGCGTCGTTGGGATGCAGGGTGTCGGCCAGGTCGGCCGTGGTCAGGCTGCTCATGTCCACGTACGCGACGCGCTTGCCCGCGGCCTGTGCGTCCCTCACGATGTGGGGGATGGCCTGGTTGTATGCGGCACGGTACTGCTCCTCCGAGCCGCTGGTGGACACGGCCAGGGAGGCCACGAGGCCGGTGGCGGCGGGGGCGGCGCCGGTGATCTGGTCGACCAGCGACCTCAGCCGGGCGGTGGCGGTGGAGACCTGGTAGCTCTCGTTGAGGTCGTTGGTGCCGATCACCAGCGTCACGACGTTGGGCCGGTAGCGGGTCAGCGAGGCGTCGGCGAGTGCGGCGATCTGGTGGATCTTGTATCCGGAGTGGCCTTCGTTGTCGGGGTCGGACATCGAACCACCCCGCACCGTGCCGACGAAGTCCAATGGATGGCCGTCTGTCGCAAGCTTGTTCCACTACGGTCCCCGGTAGCCGTTGCCCGTACTGCTTCCCACACCCCAGGTGATCGAGTCGCCCAACGGCATGACCCGCGAGGGGGTGTTCGAGGCGGCGGAGGCAGGGGCCACGCCGGCCGCCGCTATCCCGAGCGCGGCAGCGACAGGCATGATCAGGGGTAGAAGCCAAGGCTTTCTCATGCAGGCGTCCTCTTCTGCGAGTGATTGCTCGATCAACGGGGCAGGACGCCGTCCAGCTGGCAGTCCGGCCGTAGCGCCCTCTGGGAGTCCCTGGGCGGTCGGTGCCGTCACCAGCTCATCGGCAGACCGGCGACGAACGAGGTGAGCCGCTCGGGGATGACTCGGTCGTCGTGGGCCGAGTAGTGCCAGTGACAGCCGAGGAAGTCCAGGTCCGAGCTGTCGAGGAACCAGTAGCGGGTCCCGCTGTCCCTGGCGTCGTTGCGCGTCTTGACCAGCTGCTGGACCTGGCCGGCGAACCGGCCGGTGCCGACGGCAACGATGGTCGTGGCGGCGCCGTAGTGCGTCCGCAGTTTCTGGAGGAAGTCGTGGTAGGCGGCCGCGAGGCTGTCGGCCGTCCACGGTCCACCGGGGTTGACGGCGGTTGAGAAGTCGTTGGTGCCGAGGTTGACCACCACGAGCCGAGGGCGCCAGGTGCCCGGGTTCTGCCAGACGTCGCCGGACACGAAGTACACGCCGGGCCAGCTGTACTGAACGGTGTTTCCGGCGTCCTTGACCCGCCCTGCGGTGTGCATCTGTGCCGGCACTCCTGTCGCGCGGATCAGCTGCCACTGCTGGTTGGCCCCGCCCCAGTCGGTGAACTGCACGACCTTGGCACCGTCAGCGGTGGAGGCGTCCTGCACCTCGACAGCCTTGCCACTGTTGCGGTTGATCAACCGGACATAACCATCCGAGGAATCGGCCAGCCGGAACTGCTGGTTGACGCCACCCGCATCGCCCCACTGCACAAC